>NZ_JBVPZC010000009.1:1727-135132 GCF_055702805.1 Hydrogenophaga sp. LT287
ATCGTGAGTTTGGTATCCGGTACTGTGCTTGGGTGTGCATGCCAGATACGGGCCCTAGCAATTTCGGATCACATTGTTTTCTATCGTCAACGCTTTGCTCTGCTGTAGTTCGCTTAGAAGGCCCAAGAGCCAGGTGGTGTCTGATTTTCGGTCTGTACCTTTGAATGGCATGGCGGCCTGCAGGTAGGTGGTGTTTGCGCTCCAATCAACCAGTTGATCGAAATCAATCGATTGCCATTCCAACAGCTTGTATTTGATCAAAACCTTTAGACCATGTCTGTGGTGTTTTACAGGATTTTTAACAAAGTAATCGAGCTTGTTTCGCGCTCGCTCCAATGCTTCTTTTGTGTCTTGAAAGATAGGGCCATGTCCAGGAATGACTGTGAGCGGGTTCAGTTCTTCTATGAGGCTGAGTGTTTCAGCCACCTCGTCAAAGGCTGATATCCCTTCTAACTCTGGGAAAACAACGCCGAATCCGTTCTCCCAGAGTGCATCTGCGGAGATGAGAAGCCTGTGGTCTTCTTGGAAGAGGACGATGGAGTGTGGATCGTGCCCCTTGGCGGCGTGGATTTGCCAATCCAATGGCCCGAGCCTGATGGTTGTGCCTGGGGTTAACACGGCGTCGAAGTTAAATTGTGGGCAGTGCTGCCCTGTTGGTTCGTAGGTTAAAGCAACGGGGTTCCAGTCGGCGACATGGCTAGAGTGGCCTGGAGGAATAAGCGTTGTGGCGTTCGGGTACCGTTTCTGGAGCGCTGCATTTCCGCCGCAATGGTCACTGTGCAAGTGTGTATTGAGAATGAGGTCCAAGGGGTGGCCGCTTAATGCGTGATCCACCAACGCCAAGGTTTGCTCAGCATGCGTCCAGTAACCAGTGTCCACCAAGGCGGTGGGTCCATCGCCTTGAACAACGATATTGTTTGCTGACAGCCAGCCTCGCTCAACAACCGAAACGCCAGCAGATGCCAGTTGCTCGGGGATTGAAGGTGAACTTTTATTCAAGAATGTGTCCGCTGAAAGTTGGTGTTGAATATTTTGGTGATTACGATGCTGACCGAAGGGCTCGGCGCAAGATTTTCCCGACGTTCGTCTTGGGTAGTTCGTCGCGGAACTCGATGTGCTTGGGTCGCTTGTAACCGGTGAGGTTGTCGTGGCAATAACGGGCTACGTCCTCTTCACGCAGGGTCGGATCGGAACGGACAACGAACACCTTGACGGCTTCACCCTGCGTTTCGTCTGCGACGCCAATCGCCGCGCATTCGAGCACACCTGGGCACAAAGAGATCACGTTCTCAAGCTCGTTTGGAAACACATTGAACCCGGAGACGAGAATCATGTCCTTTTTGCGGTCGACGATTCGTGTGTACCCGTTTGTATCCATCACGCCGATATCACCTGTGCGCATGTAGCCATCGGAGGTGAAGGCTTGGGCCGTTTCGGCGGATTGGTTGAAGTAACCGGACATGACGTTGGGACCGCGAATACAGATCTCCCCTGCTGTGCCCAGTGTCACATCCAACCCCTGGTCATCTTTGATGGCAATGTCGATGCCCGGAAGGGGTAATCCGATGGTGCCAGTGAAATCTCGGTTGTTGACCGGGTTGTTGGTGCCGATGGCGCAGGTCTCGCTCATGCCCCAGCCTTCCACCATGGTGCTGCCGGTGACAGCCAGCCATTGCCGGGCCGTACCCTCGGATGCCGCCATGCCACCAGCCTGCGACAAAGCCAGGGATGAGAAGTCAAGTTGGCGGAACTGGGGGTTCTGCAGCAGCGCATTGAACAGGGTGTTGACGGCAGGGAGGATGTGAAAAGGCCGTTTCTTCAATGTGTCCACGAGTTTGGGGATGTCCCTTGGATTGGGAATCAGCGTCATGTGGGCGCCCCAGCGCATGTTCAGAAGACTGAGTGTGAGCGCGAAGATGTGGTACAGCGGGAGGGCCGCGATGGCGTTGGTCTTGCGCAGATCGTCCAAACGCTGCAGGGCTGGGTTGAACCAGGCCTCGGCTTGCAAGATTGCTGCGATGACGTTGCGGTGGGTGAGCACGGCGCCTTTGGATAGGCCGGTGGTTCCGCCGGTGTACTGTAAAAACGCTGTCGAATCCAGGGCGGCCTGACTGGGTTTAAGCGCTCGCTCGCCGCCCTCTTTGAGCGCTTGCTTGAAACCCACGATGGTACGGGGGCCAAGCGGGCCGCTCAGCGGCAGTTTGAAGGGGGGGACCATTTTGGCCAGGTGGCGCACTGCAAAACTGATCCATCGGCCGTACCAAAAGCCCAGTAAATCGCCGAGACTTGCCACCACGACATGCTGGATCCCTGTGTGAACGATGATTTCTTCGAGCGTGCCGGCGAAATTCTCCAAAATAACGATCGCTTCAGCGCCGGAGTCTTTGAGCTGGTGCTCCAGCTCACGAGCCGTGTACAGCGGGTTGACGTTCACCACGGTGTAACCCGCACGCAAAATGGCCGCCATGCTGACGAGAAACTGCGGCACGTTGGGCAACATGATGGCGACCCGGGCACCGGCCGACAGCCCTTTGGACTGCAGCCAGGCGCCTAGCGCGGCGCTGTGCGCATCCAGTTCGCCGTAAGACATCCACTGCTCCATGCAGACGGTCACCGGTTGAGCGGCGTTCTTCTTGAACGATTCTTCAAGCAGTGCCGCCAGGGATCGGTACTGCTCGGGATCTACCGTGTGCGGAACGCCGGGTGGGTAATGGGCTAGCCAAGGACGGTTCATAGGGCAGGGCGGGTGCGTTGATAACATCACCATTCTGGCGGGTGATCGTTGCATTCGGCACAGGGACGGCCCTAACACCATGTCACCGAAAGCACAGTTTGGCCTTGGCAGCCACCAGTTGCGGTTTCAGGCGCGCAGGAGTTCTGCTTGAAGCAGTCGTGATGCCGTTGCGGCATCGGCGTCAAACAAGGTGTCGATCCAGCGCCTTTCGCGTTGCTGAATCGCCGTCAGAAAACCCGTGGCGTCGCCCATGGTGGCGAAGGCGTCGAAGCCACGTTCCAGGAACTGCTGAAGGGCGAACAGGCCGGCGGCCTGTGCCGGGCGGCGCATCATCTTCAGGGCCATCCGCAAGGTAACCATGCGGGTGAGGCGCTGCAGCTCGGCGCCCATGTGCAGCACGACGGCCAACTGCCGATCGCGGTCGGCGTGCTGGCCGGTGAGGCGCCAGCATTGGATGTAACGCCGCTCGGCAGGTGTCGCCGGGTCTTGGTCCAGCCAGTGGTTGGCCAGTTGGTGGTCCAGCGTTTCGGTGAGCGCATGGGTTTCGGCCAAATCCACCGCCAGCTGGGCTACGGCTTCCGGGAATAGGCGTTCAATGGCGCTTGCGATGCGGCCAAATTGGCGGTCTCGCTCCCGGAAATCGTGCTCGCCGTACAGCTCTTCCAAAAAAAATCGGGTTGCCGGTGCATGGCGCGTATCGGCCAGGAAGTCGGTGTAAGTGGCGCGAAAGCGCGCAGCCTGCAGCTGCTTGACCTGGTGCACGGCTTGGGCAAGACCTGCCGCGCTGGCCTGTTCGCGCAGCTGCGAGACACGGGCCAGATGCACGCGAATGCGATCGGCGGCTTGGCTTGCTGTGGACATAAGGAGGTCAGTTTAGCCCGGTGCAGCCCGCAGGATTGTGGCAACCCTAGTGTGCGCGCTCTAGCCTGGTCACAAGACAAGCCACAAGAGGTGTCCCGCCAGGCAAAGCGTGGGATAGTCTGCCGATGGCACAGTTTCAGTCTCTTGAGAACTCGCGGTTGGCTAGCTTGCAGCAATGGGCGGTGTGCATGGCGGTGGTGGCGGCGGTCGCGTGGTGCGTGACTGTGTGGCTGCATTCGCCCGCATTGGCTTGGGCAGGGGTTGGGCTGCTGCTGGGCGGCTATGCGTTGGTGCTCGCGCTTGAACTGTTTGCTGTGGCTTGGGTGCACCAAAGCGACCCCGCCCCACGCCCGCGTTGGACCGATCTGGTGGGCGCGTGGTGGCAAGAGGTGCGAATGGCACCGAGGGTATTTGCCTGGCGCCAACCCTTTCGGTGGCGTCAATGGCCCGACACGGTCGCCACTGCGGACGACAAGCCGGCCAGCGAAATGGCTGCCGTGTTGTTTGTGCACGGGTTTGTGTGCAACCGGGGGTTTTGGCACCCCTGGATGCGCGAGCTGCGCCGAATTGGCGTGCCTTACGTGTCGGTCAACCTGGAGCCGGTATTTGGCAGCATTGATGACTATGTGCCCTTGATTGAAGCGGCGGTTCGGCGGGCAGAGGCCTTGAGCGCGCAGGCACCCCGGCTGGTGTGTCACAGCATGGGCGGCTTGGCGGCGCGGGCCTGGCTGGCCGCTGACGCTGCCAACGCAGCGCGGGTGCAACAGGTGCTGACCATCGGCACACCGCACCACGGCACCTGGCTGGGGCAGTTCAGCCACTTGCCCAATGGCCGTCAGATGCGGCTGCACAACCCTTGGCTGCGGGCGCTGGCTAGCACCGAGTCGCAACGGTCGCCTGGCGCCCCTTACCGCCAGTTCATCTGCTGGTATTCCAACACGGACAACATCGTGTTTCCCGCATCCACCGCCACCTTGCCCGGCGCCGACAACCGGCTGGTACCGGGCGCGGCGCATGTGGCCATGGCGTTTCACCCCAGGGTGATGCGCGAGTCGCTGGCCGTGCTGGCGTCGGGCGCCAGCTCGCCTTGCGCAGCAACGGCCTCGTAGAGCGGCGCAAAGTCGGGCGCCGTCAGATCAAACAGCTGGTCAAAGCTGTCGATTACAAAGTAGGTGGCTTGGTAGTCGTCAATTTTGTAGCGCGTGCGCATGCAGCGCAGCAGATCCAGCGCCAGGCGCTGAGGTTGCGCACTGGTGACGCTGTGCCGCAACTCGCCGCTGGAACTCAAAATGCCGGCCCCGTAAGCCCGCAGCCCCTCGGCTTGCTGAATCAGGCCGAACTCAATTGTGTACCAGTACAAGCGCGACAACAGCTCGCCCGCGCCCAGGTCGTGCGCCTTCAATCCGCCGGCACCGTAGCGCTGCACATAGTCGGCAAACACCGGGTTGAACAGCAGCGGCACGTGGCCAAACAGGTCGTGGAACACGTCCGGTTCGACGATGTAGTCGAACTCTTCGGGCTGGCGAATCCAGTCGGTGACGGGAAAGCGCCGGTCTGCCAGGAGCTGGAAAAACGGCCGCTCCGGGATCAGCCCCGGTACCGCTACCAGCTCCCAGCCGGTGGCTGGCTTCAGGCGCGCGTTGATGTCTTCAAAGCGCGGAATCTGGTCGCTGGCACCCAGCGAGGGCAGGGCCTCGATGAACGCATCGCAGGCCAGGCCCGGCAGCAGCGCGCTCTGCCGGGCAAAGAGCCGACGGTAGGTGTCGTGGTCAGCCTCGGTGTAGGCCGCCCAGTTTTGCGCGCAGGTGTAGTCGTCGCTGGCGCGCGCGTAGTCGCCGCGCGGGGGCCGGTCGCTGGCGCCGTACACCACAGGTTCAAAAGCCATCAGAGTCTCCAGGTATTCAAGCGGGGTGCCACACAAGACCTTCGAAAAGGGTGCAGGGCAAGGCGTGGCTGTGCAGACCGTGGCAGCGCCACGGCCAACAGCCGCAACGCGGCCATGCGCCCTTTCTCGAAGGTCAACCTTTCAGCACGCCGCGGCGCATCTGGTCCAGCTCGATGCTCTCAAACAGGGCCTTGAAGTTGCCCTCACCAAACCCCTGGTTGCCTTTGCGTTGAATGAACTCAAAGAAGATTGGGCCCAGCTGGTTTTCGCTGAAGATCTGCAGCAGCAGCTCACCCGGCACCCCGTCCACCAAGATGTTGCGCTGCTGCAGCGCAGCCACGTTTTCGCCGTGCCCGGGAATGCGCTTGTCCAGCAACTCGTAATAGGTGTCGCCGGTGTTGAGCAGCTTCACGCCGCTGAGCTCCAGCGCATCCACCGTGGCATACAGGTCGTTGGAACCCATGGCGATGTGCTGGATGCCTTCGCCGTGGTAGCGGTCCAGATACTCCTGGATCTGGCCCGACTTTTCATTGCCCTCCTCGTTGATCGGGATGCGGATCTTGCCGCAGGGGCTGGTCATGGCCTTGCTTTTGACACCGGTGGCTTGGCCTTCGATGTCGAAATAGCGCACCTCGCGGAAGTTGAACAGGCGCTCATAAAAACCGGCCCATTCGTCCATGCGGCCGCGGTGCACGTTGTGCGTCAGGTGGTCGATGTAGGTCAGGCCGTGGCCCACCGGGTTCAGTTCGGCACCCGGTAGCGGTTCGAAATCCACGTCAAAGAAGCCGATGTTGCCGATGTCGCCGTCTTGCGCGCCGTTCTTGCCGCGCCAGCGGTCAATGAAGTAGATGATCGAGTCGCCAATGCCCTTGATGGCCGGGATGTTCAGCTCGCCGGGGCCGGCGGTGTGGGCGTAGCCCCAGGCGCCCAGCGAAATCGCGCGCTCGTAAGCCGCCTTGGCGTCTTGCACGCGAAACGCAATGGCACACACGCTGGGGCCGTGCAAACGGGCAAAGCGCTGCGCAAAGCTGTCGGGTTCGGCGTTGATGATGAAGTTGATGCCGCCTTGGCGGTACAGCGTCACCGCCTTGTGGCGGTGTTTGGCAATCGGCTTGAAGCCCATGCGTTCAAACAGCGCGCCCATGGCCACCGGGTCGGGCGCGGCGTATTCGATGAACTCGAAACCGTCGGTGCCCATGGGGTTGGCCCATTCCGTGGCGGGGGTGTCGGTTGGGGTGGCGGCTGCGGGCAAGGCTGCGTTCATGCGTGTCTCCGTTATGAATCAAGGTGATCCGCCACTGTATCGGCGCAGGGCATCAAGATTCCAGCGTATGGAGGCGCTTCTTTTGCTCCAAATGCAGGAAACCGGCAAAATGCGGTTGATGCAAGCACTGGACAAGCTCGACCGCCACATTTTGCGCAGCCTGCAGGCCGACGGCCGGGCCACCTACGACCAGATTGCCGAGGTGGTGGGCCTGTCGCCCAGCGCCGTGCTGCGCCGCGTGAAGCGCCTCGAAGACAGTGGCGTGATCGACCGTTATGTGGCCTTGGTGAAGCCCGAAGCCGTGGGGCTGGGGCTCACCGCCTATGTGAACGTGCGGCTGGAGAAACACGCCGAGAGCGCCAAACGCAACCCCATGGACCAGTTTCGCGCCAGTGTGATGGGTTGGCACGAGGTGGTGGAGTGCGCCGCACTCACCGGTGAAATGGACTTTCAGCTGCGCCTGGTGGTGGCCGACATGGCCGCTTATTCGCGTTTCATGATGGACACCTTGCTCAAACACCCCAGCGTGCAGGACTGCAAAACCAGTTTTGTGATGGACCGCGTGAAAAGCACCACCGCTTTGCCGCTGTAAGCCGCATCCAGCGGTCATCAGTCACCCGCCCGTCGGGTTTGTCCGGGTTTAGAGAGGCTGGACCTTGTCGATATAGGGAAAACCCTTATATTTCAGGTCATGTTCAATTCAACCCCCTGGTTCAAGACGGCGTCAGAGGCAGAGGTGCTGGCCGCACCGCCTGCCGCAGCACCCGCCAACGATCCGTCTCCGCGTGCCGCGGGGGCCGCCACATCGGCGGGGGTGCCCATCCGGTCCATAGGCCCTGCTCAGCGGGAGCGCATTGCGGCCCACCTGCTGGCGCTGGAGCCACAAGACCGCTACCTGCGCTTTGGCTACGCCGCCAACGACGAGCAGATTCACCGCTACGTGAACCAGCTGAATTTTGACCGGGACGAGCTGTTTGGCATTTTCAACCGCAAGCTTGAACTGATTGCCATGGCGCACCTGGCCTTTTCGGCCGACCCGAAGTGCATCAGCTGCGCCGAGTTTGGCGTGTCGGTGGCCAAGAGCGCCCGTGGGCGCGGCTACGGTAGCCGCTTGTTTGAGCGGGCCGTGATGCACGCCCGCAACGAGGGTGTGAGCCTGTTGTTTGTGCACGCGCTGTCCGAAAACACCGCCATGCTCAAAATTGCCCGCAACGCCGGTGCGGTGATCGAGCGCGACGGCAGCGAAAGCGAAGCCCACTTGCGGCTCCCACCGGCCGACTTCGATTCGCGGGTGACCGAGCTGCTCAACGAGCACGTGGCACTGGGGGACTACCACCTCAAAGCGCAGGCAAAGCAGTTCTGGTCGGCGCTCGGTTTGCTGCAGGGCATTCGGCAGGGCGTGCGCGACGCGCGCGAACGCTACCGAGGCTGATAGCTTGAGCGGGGAGCCCGATCGCTGGACCTCTGCGTTTTGCATGAAGCCGGGGCCTTGCGGTATCCTTGCGCCCTGTCTTAACACTCTCATACCCTTCAGTGGCCGAATCCCCTCCCAGTAGTGGGCCGCAGCACAGCCTGCGGCATGTCGACAAACGTGGTTTCCTTCAAAAGCTCGCGGAATTCATCCATCCCGGGCCGGACTCCAAGGACGAGCTGATCGAAACCCTCGCCGAGGCCGAGGACAACGACATCATCAACGCCGAATCGCGGGTCATGCTCGAAGGCGTGATCCGCATGGCCGACATGACGGCCGGCGACGTGATGGTGGCCACCCCGCGCATGGATGTGCTCAACATCGAGGCGCCCTACGACGAACTCCTGCATATCGTGATCGACACCGCGCACTCGCGCTTCCCGGTGTTTGAGGGCGAGCGGGAAAACATCATTGGCATTTTGCTGGCCAAAGACCTGCTCAAGCTGCAGCGTGCGCCCGAGCTGAACATCCGCGCCCTGTTGCGCCCGGCCACCTTTGTGCCCGAAACCAAGGGTCTCAACGACCTGCTGCGCGAATTCCGTGGCAACCGCAACCACCTGGCCATCGTCATCGACGAGTTTGGCCGTGTGGCGGGCCTCATCACCATCGAAGACGTGCTGGAAGAAATCGTCGGCGAAATTGAAGACGAGTTCGATGTGGTGGAAGACGAGGGCGATATTTTTTCCCTGGCCGACAGCACCTGGCGCGTCAGTGGCGACACGCCCATTGAGCGCATCAACGAGTCGTTTGGCCTGAAGCTGCCCGAAGAAGACTTTGACACCATCGGCGGCATGATCGCCCACGCCATGGGCCATGTGCCCAAGCGCGGCGAGGTGCACGAGCTCGATGGCCTGCGCTTTGTGGTGTTGCACACCAAAGGCGGCGCGGTGAAGTGGTTCAAGGTCATGCCGGTCTCGGCAGAAGCCTGACCACGACCGTCTGCCCGCCCATGCGCAGCCTGTTCGGATCGCTGCACAACCCTTCGAGTTTTGAGCCGATGAGCCGGCGCCCGCCCGGGCGGCGCGCGCGCAGCGGCGGTGTTGTGTGGGCGCTGCTGTGTCTGGTGGCTGGTGGCCTGCAGGCGGCTGCGCTGGCCTGGCCCTTTCAGGGCTGGAGCCTGCCCGGCACCACAACCGGCCAGCCCAGCGGCTGGTTGCAAATTGCTTCGCTGGCCATGCTGGTGCTGGCCTTGCAGCACAGCGCTCGCCTGGGCAGTGCAGCCTGGCGGGGCTGGCTGTTTGCCACCGCCTGGCTGGTGGGCACTTTCTGGTGGCTGTTTGTGTCCATGCACACCTACGGTGGGCTCTCGGCCTGGCTGGCTGCGCTGGCCGTGCTCGCGTTGGCGGGGGCTCTGGCGCTGTATTACGCGGTGGCTGCTGCGCTCTTGTACCGCTGGGCACCGTTGTCTCGCGGCGCGCAGGCGCTGTTGTTTGCCGCCGTCTGGACGCTGGCTGAGCTCGCCCGTGGCCGCTGGCTCACGGGGTTCCCCTGGGGCGCAGGCGGTTACGCGCAGGTTGACCAGATGGCTGCCTGGGCTCCGCTGGTGGGCGTTTACGGCATGGGGTGGTTGGCGGCTGTGCTGGCCTACGCGCTGGCTTCGGTGGCGTCTGGGGCTTGGGCGGCTCTGGGCGACTGGTTGCTGAAGCCGACCCGCCGTGCGGTGCACCGTTCGGGTGTGCCGCCACTGGTGGCTACGCAAACCGCTTTTCAGTGGGCCCGCGTGGGGCGCGCTGCCCCGGCGGCCGTGCTGCTGCTGGCGCTGGTGTGGAGCGTGCTGGGCGGGGGCGAAGCCTGGCGGGCCCATGGGCAGCGCGATACCGCCAGCGCCGGCACGCTGCGGGTGTGGCTGCTGCAGGGCAACGTGGCGCAAGACGAAAAATTTGAAACGGGCACCGGGGTGGCGCAAGCGCTGGCCTGGTACCCGCAGCAAATGGGTGCCGCGGTGGCGGCGGCCAAGGCCGGCGCAGCCGATGCCCCGCAACTGGTGGTGGCCCCCGAAACCGCGCTGCCCTTGTTGCCGCAGCAACTTGGCCCCGAGTTTTGGCAGCCGCTGCTGGGCGGGTTGGCGCAGCCCGGCGTGGCTTCGCCGGTGCAGGTGCTGCTGGGCTTGCCGCTGGGGAGTTTTTCGCAGGGCTACACCAACTCGGCCTGGGGCTTGTCGCCGGCGTCGGCGGCCGTAGCGCGCGACCAACTGGCCCGCGCCACCGACCCACAAGCCCCGTTGAGCCTGGCGACGGATGGTTTTTACCGCTACGACAAGCACCACCTGGTGCCGTTTGGCGAGTTCATTCCGCCGCTGTTTCGCTGGTTTATTGACCTCATGCACATTCCGCTGGGCGACTTCAGCCGGGGCACGCTGGCACAGGCGCCCTGGGCGGTGGATGGGCAGCGCCTGGCTCCCAATATTTGTTACGAGGACCTGTTTGGTGAAGAGCTGGCCGCGTCGTTCCGCGACCCGGCCCAGGCTCCCACGGTGCTCGTCAACCTGAGCAACATCGCCTGGTTTGGCGACACGGTGGCCATTGACCAGCACCTGCACATTTCGCGGCTGCGCGCCCTGGAGTTGGGTCGGCCCATGCTGCGCGCCACCAACACGGGCGCCACCGCCGTGATCGACCACCGCGGCGTGGTGACCCACCAGTTGCCCCGGCTGACGCGCGACCGCCTCGAAGCCACGGTGCACGGCCGCAGCGGCACCACACCCTACGCCCGCTGGGCCGCCCAGTGGGGCCTGTGGCCGCTGTGGGTAGCGTGCCTGGCCGTGGTGCTGGTGTTTGCCGGCGCCCGCCGCCAGCGCACGCGTCTGCGGCGGGGCTGAGCGCGCGCCATTTGGCCGGGCCGGCGGCCCCGTAAAATCAGCGTTCTGTGCAGCAGGCCCGGCCGGGCCCGCTGTCTCCACACCAAGACCACTTCAGCCCGGGCAACGCCCTGGCCCCACGCGCATGTTGACCTTCCAGCAAATCATTTTGAAACTGCAGTCCTACTGGGACGCCCAGGGCTGCGCACTGCTGCAGCCCTACGACATGGAAGTGGGCGCGGGCACCAGCCACACCGCCACTTTCTTGCGCGCCCTCGGCCCCGAGCCCTGGAAAGCCGCCTATGTGCAGCCCAGCCGCCGCCCCAAAGACGGCCGCTACGGCGAAAACCCCAACCGCTTGCAGCACTACTACCAATACCAGGTGGTGCTCAAGCCAGCGCCGTCCAACATCCTGGAGCTGTACCTTGGCTCGCTGCAAGCGCTGGGCTTCGACTTGAAAAAGAACGACATCCGCTTTGTGGAAGACGACTGGGAAAACCCCACGCTCGGCGCCTGGGGCCTGGGCTGGGAAGTCTGGCTCAACGGCATGGAAGTGACCCAGTTCACCTACTTCCAGCAGGTGGGCGGCATCGACTGCCGGCCCATCACCGGCGAGATCACTTACGGCCTGGAGCGCCTGGCCATGTACTTGCAGGGCGTGGACAACGTGTACGACCTGGTCTGGACGAAAGCCGCCGACGGCACGGTGCTGAGCTACGGCGACGTGTACCTGCAAAACGAAAAAGAGCAGTCGGCCTACAACTTTGAACACGCCGACGCCGACTTTTTGTTCACCGCCTTCACCGCCCATGAAAAGCAGGCCAAGCACCTGATGGAGCAGCAGCTCGCCTTGCCCGCCTACGAGCAGGTGCTCAAGTGCGCGCACAGCTTCAACCTGCTGGACGCCCGCGGCGCCATCAGCGTGACCGAGCGCGCCGCTTACATTGGCCGCATCCGCAACCTGGCGCGTGGCGTGGCGCAAAGCTATTACGAGAGCCGCGAGCGGCTGGGCTTCCCCATGGCGCCGCGCGCCTGGGTGGAGCAAATGCCGAAGAAAGCCGCCTGAGCGCTGGAGAACCCCAAGATGACCACCCAAAACCTGCTCGTAGAACTTTTTGTGGAAGAGTTGCCGCCCAAGGCGCTCAAGAAGCTGGGCGACGCCTTTGCCGGTGTTCTGTTTGACCAGCTCAAGGCCCAAGGCCTGGCCGGCGCCGATTCGGCCGTAACCGCGTTCGCCTCACCGCGCCGCCTGGCCGCGCACGTCACCCATGTGTGGCTCAAAGCCGAAGACAAGGCCGTGCAGCAAAAGCTGATGCCTGCGGCCGTGGGCCTGGACGCCAGCGGCAACGCCACACCCGCACTGCTGAAAAAGCTGGCCGCGCTGGGGGCCGACGTGTCCGACCCGGCCGCCGCCTTGGCCGCGCTCAAGCGCGAAGGCGAAGGCAAGGCCGCCGCGCTGTTTTACGACAGCCTTGTGACCGGCGCCACGCTGGACACCGGCCTGCAAAAAGCGCTGGATGAAGCGCTGGCCAAGCTGCCCATTCCGAAGGTGATGAGCTACCAGCTGGAAAGCGACTGCGAGCTGCCGGGCTGGAGCAGCGTGCACTTTGTGCGCCCCGCCCACGGCCTGGTGGCGCTGCACGGCAGCACCGTGGTGCCGGTGAAAGCGCTGGGGCTCACCGCCGGCAACACCACGCACGGCCACCGCTTTGAAGCCGCGGTGGACCCCGTGGTGCTGGTCGACGCCGACCACTACGCCGAAACCCTGCTGCGCGACGGCGCGGTGCTGGCCAGTTTCAACGACCGCCGCTTCGCCATCGTGCAGCAGCTGGCCCAAGCCGCCGAGCGCCTGGGCCCGGGCTTTGAAGTGCTCATGGACGAAGCCCTGCTGGACGAAGTGACCGCCCTGGTGGAGCGGCCCAACGTGCTCACCTGCGGCTTTGATGCACAGTTTCTGGACGTGCCGCAAGAGTGCCTGATCCTGACCATGAAGGCCAACCAGAAGTACTTTCCGCTGGTGGACACCCAAGGCAAGCTGACCAACCAGTTTCTGGTGGTCAGCAACATCAGCCCCGACGACGCCAGCGCCGTGATTGGCGGCAACGAACGCGTGGTGCGCCCGCGCCTGGCCGACGCCAAGTTTTTCTTTGACCAGGACCGCAAGAAGACGCTGGCTTCGCGCGTGGAAGGCCTGGGCAAGGTGGTGTATCACAACAAGCTGGGCACGCAGGGCGAACGGGTGGAGCGCGTGCGCGCCATTGCCCGCGCCATCGGCCAGCAGCTGGGCGGCGATGCGCTGGCCCACAGCGCCGATGCCGCAGCCAACCTCGCCAAGACCGACCTGTTGACCGACATGGTGGGCGAGTTCCCCGAGCTGCAGGGCATCATGGGTGGCTACTACGCCCGCCACGACGGCCTGGGCGAAGACATTGCCTTCGCCATTGAAGACCACTACAAACCGCGTTTCGCCGGCGACGAACTGCCGCGCAACATGACTGGCGTGGTGGTGGCACTGGCCGACAAGCTGGAAACCCTGGTGGGCATGTTTGGTATTGGCAACCTGCCCACGGGCGACAAGGACCCGTTTGCGCTGCGCCGCCATGCGCTGGGTGTGATCCGTATGTTGGTCGAGAAAGACCTGCCGTTGAGCCTGGGCGCGCTGGTGGCCAGCGCGGTGCCTGCGTTTGGCAACAAGATCACCGACGCTACGTCTGCGCTGACCGATTTCATCTACGACCGCCTCGCCGGCAGCCTGCGCGAGCAAGGCTACAGCGCGCAGGAAGTGGACGCCGTGCTGGCTCTGCGCCCGCAGCGCCTGGCCGACGTGGGCCAGCGCCTGCAGGCCGTGCGCGCTTTCGCGGCGCTGCCTGCTGCAGCCGCGCTGGCGGCGGCCAACAAGCGCATCGGCAACATCCTGAAAAAGTCCGAAGGCGAGGGCGCTGCGGTGCAAGAAAGCCTGCTGGTCGAGGCCGCTGAGCAAGGCCTGTTTGCCGCCATGCAGGCCACCGTGCCCGCCGCCGACGCCGAGTTCGCCAACGGCGACTACACCGCTTCGCTCATGACGCTGGCCGCCCTGCGCGTGCCGGTGGATGCGTTCTTTGACGGTGTCATGGTCAACGCGGAAGACGCGGCCCTGAAGGCCAACCGCCTGGGCCTGCTGAAAAACCTGCACGAAGCCATGAACCGCGTGGCCGACTTGTCGCGTCTCGCCGCCTGACCGGCGGGCGTACCGCCACGTCCCCCTGAAGGAGCACCGTATGAAACTGCTCATCCTCGACCGCGACGGCACGCTCAACCGCAACCGCGACGACTACGTGGCTTCGCCCGACGAGTGGGAAGCACTGCCCGGGGCGCTGGAGGCGGTGGCGCGGCTCAACCAGGGCGGCTGGCGCGTGGTGTTGGCCACCAACCAGAGCGGCATTGGCCGGGGCCTGTTTGACATGGCTTCGCTCAACGCCATCCACACCAAAATGCACCGCCAGCTGGCCGTAGCCGGTGCCCGCGTGGAGGCGGTGTTTTTCTGCCCGCACGCGCCTGAAGACGCCTGCGCTTGCCGCAAGCCCGCGCCGGGGCTGTTTGTGCAAATCGGGGCGCGTTTCGGCGTGGATCTGGCCCGCGTGCCAGCCGCGGGCAACGCGGTGCGCCATGTGCAGGCGGCTGCGGCGGCGGGTTGCCCAACGCATCTGTTGCTCACCGGCCAGTCGGAAGCGCTGCGCCCGCGCAACGGCCTGGCACCCGACGCCAACCTCGTTCCGTCCATCCCCAGCCTCCCGCCCGGTACCCAGGTCCATGCCGATCTGTCCGCTTTTGCCGACTGGCTGCTCTCGCAGCCGACGGATTGACCCCTTGCATTGATGGCCTCCCCATGATCGTGATCAACTTCCTGCGTTCTGTTTTGCACCTGCTTTTCATGGCGGTCACGGTGGTGCCGTGGGCGCTGGCGGTGGTGGCCGTGGCGCCGTTTCTCAAGCCCGATCAGATCTACTGGATGTGCGCCCGCTGGCTCAAGCTGGCGGTCGATGGCGGTACGGTCATTCTGGGCATCCGCAACAAAGTCATTGGTTATGAAAACCTGCCGGTGGGCAGCACCGCGCCCGCCGTGTTGCTGGTCAAGCACCAGTCCACCTGGGAAACCTTTTGCATGCCCGCGCTCATGCCGCACCCGCTGGCCTATGTGTTCAAAAAAGAGCTGCTGCGCGTGCCGTTTTTTGGCTGGGCCATGGCCCGCATGGACATGATCCACATCGACCGCGCCGACGGCGCCCGCGCGTTCGTCAAAGTGGTGCAGCAAGGCCAACGCCTGCTGGACCGGGGCACCTGGGTCATCATGTTTCCCGAGGGAACCCGCATCGACCGGGGCCAGCAAGGCACCTACAAAACCGGCGGCACGCGCCTGGCCATCCGCACCGGCGCCCCGGTGATTCCGATTGCGGTCACGTCCGCCAAATGCTGGCCACGCAAGGCCTTCATCAAGAAGCCGGGTGTGGTGGAGTTTTCCATTGGCAAGCCCATTCCCAGCGCCGGCCGCCAGGCCGACGAGCTGATGGCCGAGGTGGAAGCCTGGATCGAGGCCGAAATGCGGCGCCTGGACCCGAGCGCGTACCCAGCTGAGGCCGCCAAGGTCTGAGCGCCCAGGTGCCATGAAGCGCCTGATGCAGCTCGCGCTGGACTTTCTGGGCGGTCCCGACCCGCTGCCCCCGCCCACCCGCGAAGCCGTGGCGGCCACGCCGTCCGCGGTGTGCCCCAAGCCCGACCCCACCGCGCCACCCGCCGAGCCGCTGAGCCAGGTGTTTCAGCCCGGCACCTGGCACCACCCCCGGGCCAACCGCCTGCTGGTGCTGGGCAGCTGTGAAGTGGCCTACGAATTCAAACGCGGCAAGCGCCGCACCATTGGCCTGTCGGTCGGGCCCGATGGCCTGAGTGTGAGCGCACCGCGCTGGACGCCGGTGGGCGAGGTGGATGCACTGTTGCACACCAAGGCCGCGTGGGTGCTGGAAAAACTGCAGCGCGCCCGCGAGCGTGCTGGCGAGCTGGCGCAGGCGCGCACCGTGTGGGCCAACGGCGCCGAGCTGGACTTTCTGGGCCAGCGCGTGCGCCTGGTGCTCGACCCCGCGCACGGCTTCACCCAGGTGGGCGCGGTGCTGGAGGCGGCCGCCGCCGAGCCGCCCGATGCCCTGGCCACGCTGCGCCTGGGGCTGGCCCACAGCGCCAGCGAAGCGCAGATACGCGACGCCGCCCAAGCCTGGCTCATGCGCCAGGCCAAACGCCTGTTCACCGAGCGGTTGGACCACTTTGCGCCGCTGCTGGGTGTGCGCTACGAAAAACTGCGCCTGTCCAGCG
Source organism: Hydrogenophaga sp. LT287 (assembly GCF_055702805.1). NCBI lineage: Bacteria > Pseudomonadati > Pseudomonadota > Betaproteobacteria > Burkholderiales > Comamonadaceae > Hydrogenophaga > Hydrogenophaga sp. LT287. Next base: position 18,080 of record NZ_JBVPZC010000009.1, read on the forward strand.
CCGGCACCCGCTGGGGCAGCGCCAGCGCCGACGGCACCATCCGCCTCAACTGGCGGCTCATTCACTTGAAGCTGGAAATGGTGGACTACGTGGTGGTGCACGAACTCAGCCACCTGCGCCACATGGACCACAGCCCCCAGTTCTGGGACGTGGTGGCCAGCATCCTGCCCGACCATCAGCAGCGCCGCCAGGCGCTCAAGCGCGCGGCCGTGCCCTTGGGTGAGTGAGCTCAGGCTGGACGGAATCGAAACACGCCGTCCTCACTCCGGCTGCGCACCAGCTGCCCGCCGTGCCACAGCCGGTGCAAATGCGCCACCGCCTCGCCCATGGCAAAGGTAGTCTGGTGCAGGTCGAGCGGGCGTTTGAACATCACGGGCAAGATGTCGGCGGCGCTGCAGGGCTGGGCCTCGCAGGCTTCGAGCACCTCGGCCAGGCGGTCGGCGTGGTGGTCTATCAGTTGCTGGATGCGTTCGTGCAGGCCGGTGAACGGCTTGCCGTGGGACGGCAGCACCAGTGTGTGGGCGGGCAGGGGCAGGTACTTGTCCAGCGAGTCCAGAAACAGGGTCAGCGCGTCGGCTTCGGGTTCCTGGTCGTACACGCTCACGTTGGTGGAAATGCGGGGCAGCACCATGTCGCCGCTGATCAGCACGCCCAGTGCTGGGCAGTGCAAGGCCATGTGTTCGGGCGCGTGGCCGTAGCCGCTGATGCAGTGCCAGGCGTGGCCGCCAATACTGAGTTGTCCGCCGTCCATGAGGCGGCGGTACTGGCGGGGCACGGCCGGAACCAGGTTGGGGTAGTAGCTGGCACGGCCCCGAATCTGGGCCAGTTGGTCGGCGTCGGTCAGGCCTTGCGAGGCAAAAAACGCGGCCGCTGCGTCGCCGCCAAAACCGGTGGTGCTGTGGCTGCCGATGCTGGCCATGGCGTGGTCGGTGGCGCTGATCCAGAGGCGGCAGTCGTCTTGCTCGGTGGTCCAGCGCTGGCACAGCCAGTGGGCCAGGCCAATGTGGTCGGGGTGCATGTGCGTCACCACCACCCGCAAAATGGGCAGGCCTTCCAGCTCGTGCTCAAACACGCTTTCCCACTGGGCTTTGGAGGCGTCGTGTGCGATGCAGCAGTCCACGGCGGTCCAGCCCTCGCGGCCTCCGTGGGTGTCGCGCAGCAGCCAGAGGTTGATGTGGTCCAGCGCAAACGGCAGCGCCATGCGCAGCCACTTCACGCCGGGTGCCACGGTGAGCGCACGGCCCGGCTCTGGCAGCGCATCCCCTTGGGGGTAGTGCAGGCGTGCTTCAAGTTGCGCTTTGTCTGGCTGCATGGGTGGGTGATTCCGGTAAGATGGCTCAGAGTGACGTTAACGTAAACGTCAAGATTCGGGCCATTCTACGGAGCGGTGCTCCAGCGCCCTGTCTGCAACCCGACACGACCCACCGAGCCCCAACAGCCCCCATGGCGACCCAGACGACTTTCACCATCAGCGACCTCGCGCGCGAGTTTGACCTGACCACGCGCGCCATTCGCTTTTACGAAGACATGGGGCTGCTGCAGCCGCAGCGCGAAGGCCCGGGTGGCCGCAACCGGGTTTACAGCGCGCGCGACCGCACCCGGCTCAAGCTCACGCTGCGCGCCAAACGCCTGGGGCTGTCGCTGAGCGAGGCCAAGGAAATCATCGAGATGTACGACAGCCCGCGCGACACCGGGCCGCAGTTGCGCAAGTTCTTGACGATTCTGGCCGACCACCGGCGCCAGCTGGAAGAGCAAATGGCCGACCTGGTGGCCAACCTGGACGAGGTGAAAGTGCACGAAAAAGAAGCGCGTGTTTTGCTGGCCAAACTGGACAAGGCGGGCAAAGCCGGTTGACCCGTTTGCGGTCTGCGTTCAACCGTCGACGTCTTCCGGCGCACCGAGCCACAGTACTTTGCCTTGCCCCGCGTCGTTGATGCGTTGCACCAGCGCCGCAGCGTGTGACTCGGGCACGCGCAGGGTGGCGCTCACCCCCTCGCCATGGGCCACGTCCAGCAGGCTGGCGCCGTGCGCGTCCAGCTCGCGGCGCAGCCAGCCCTCCAGCGCGTAGGGCAGCACGCAGCGCAGCGTCAGGTGGCGCACCACCGGTATTTTTTCAGCCTTCAGCAGCGCCTGCGCCACGCTGTCGGTGTAAGCCCGCACCAGGCCACCCGTGCCCAGCGGCGTGCCGCCGTAGTAGCGCACCACCGTGGACAGCACGCCTTCCAGGTCTTGGTGGCGCAACACCTCCAGCATGGGGCGCCCAGCGGTGCCGCCGGGTTCGCCGTCGTCGTTGGCTGCTGAATGCCCGCCCGCCATGAGCGCCCAGCACACATGCGTGGCGCTGGGGTGTTCAGTGCGCAATTGCGCCACACGGGCCAGCGCGGCCTGGCGGTCCGGGACCGATTCCACGCAGCCCAGAAAGCGGCTCTTCTTGATGATCAGTTCGCTGTGGACCGGGGCGGGCAGGGTGTAGGGCATGGGGCTTGAAGCATATCCGGCGGGCCGCCCCGTGCCTGTGCTCGCTGGTCATCAGGGTTGCCCCGACTTGCCGACCCGGCGGCGATTCGCGCATAATTGACGTTTACGTAAACGTCAACCAAGCCATGACCTCAGCCTCTACCGAACACGCCGCCCTGCGCCAGCGCGTGCAGTCCAGTCTGGACCGCCAGGGCATGATGCAGCAACTCGGCGTGCGCCTGCTGGCCGTGGCGCCCGGCACGGTGACGCTGGCATTGCCGTATTCGGACCGCGTGACGCAGCAGCAAGGCGGTTTTCATGGCGGTGCCATGGGCGCGCTGGCCGATATTGCGGGCGGTTATGCCGGCTTGACGGTGGCACCCGAGGGCATGGAGGTGACCACGGTGGAATACAAGATCAACTTCCTCGCGGCTTTTCAAGGTGGTGAGCTGCAGGCCACCGGGCGCGTGCTCAAGGGCGGCAAGCGCATCATCGTCACCATGGCCGACGTGGTGCATGTGGCCGCCGACGGCAAGCGCACAGATTGCGCGGTGATGCAGCAGACGCTGGTGCCGGTGCCCAAGACGTATTGATTTTTCTCGCGTGCGCTCTTGTTGAGGGCGCCCATATCCCAAACCCTTCAGGAAACACCCCATGAACAACCTGCCCGGCCTCAATTTTCAGCTTGGTGAAGACATCGACGCGCTGCGCGACGCGGTGCGCGATTTCGCGCAAGCCGAGATCGCACCGCGTGCCACCGAAATCGACCGCAACGATCAGTTCCCCATGGACCTGTGGCGCAAGATGGGCGACCTGGGCGTGCTGGGTATCACTGTGCCCGAAGCCGACGGCGGCGCCGGCATGGGCTACCTGGCGCACATGATTGCCATGGAAGAGATCAGCCGTGCCAGCGCTTCGGTGGGCCTGAGCTACGGTGCACACAGCAACCTGTGTGTGAACCAGATCAACCGCAACGGCACGCCCGAGCAAAAGGCCAAGTACCTGCCCAAGCTCATCAGCGGGGAGCATGTGGGCGCGCTGGCCATGAGCGAACCCGGTGCGGGCTCCGACGTGATCAGCATGAAGCTCAAGGCCGAAGACAAGGGAGGCTACTACCTGCTCAACGGCAACAAGATGTGGATTACCAACGGCCCCGACGCCGACACCCTGGTGGTCTACGCCAAGAGCGAGCCCGAGATGGGCGCGCGTGGCGTCACCGCCTTCCTGATTGAAAAAGGCATGCCCGGTTTCAGCATCGCGCAAAAGCTCGACAAACTCGGCATGCGCGGCAGCCACACCGGCGAGCTGGTGTTCCAGAACGTGGAAGTGCCAGCCGAGAACATCCTGGGCGGCCTGAACATGGGCGCCAAGGTGCTCATGAGCGGCCTGGACTACGAGCGCGCCGTGCTCACCGGCGGGCCGCTGGGCATCATGCAGTCGGTGATGGACAACGTGATTCCCTACATCCACGACCGCAAGCAGTTTGGCCAGAGCATTGGCGAGTTCCAGCTCATTCAGGGCAAGGTGGCCGACATGTACACCGTGCTGCAGGCGGGCCGCTCGTTTGCCTACACCGTGGCCAAAAACCTCGACTTGCTGGGCACCGAACACGTGCGCCAGGTGCGCAAAGACTGCGCTTCCGTCATTTTGTGGACGGCCGAAAAAGCCACCTGGATGGCGGGTGAGGGCGTGCAGATTTTTGGCGGCAACGGCTACATCAACGAGTACCCGCTGGGCCGTCTGTGGCGCGACGCCAAGCTGTACGAGATTGGCGCCGGCACGAGCGAAATCCGCCGCATGCTGATTGGCCGCGAACTGTTTGCCGAAACCTGCTGACCAGCTTCGCTGGCGCGGGCTTGTTCCACAATGGCGGCACCGTTTCAACACCACCTGATATTTCATGAGCGCATCGCTGCAAGACCTGTTTGACCACAACCGCGAATGGGCTGCGGCCATGGTTCGCGAAAAGCCCACGTTTTTCACCGACCTGCTGGCCCAGCAGAGCCCGCAGTACATGTGGATTGGGTGCTCGGACAGCCGCGTGCCGGCCAACCAGATCACCGGCCTGGCGCCGGGCGAGGTGTTCGTGCACCGCAACGTGGCCAACGTGGTGGTGCCGACCGATCTGAACTGCCTGTCCACCATCCAGTTTGCGGTGGACCAGTTGCAGGTGAAACACCTGATGGTGGTGGGCCACTACGGCTGCGGCGGCGTAAAGGCCGCGCTGAACGACACCCGCGTGGGGCTGGCCGACAACTGGTTGCGCCACATCAAGGACGTGCGCGACCGCCACGCTGTGTTGCTGGGCGCCACGCCGGCGGCGCACCGGGTGGAGGTGCTGTGCGAACTCAACGCCATTGAGCAGGTGATGAACGTGGCCCAGACCACCGTGGTGCAAGACGCCTGGAGCCGGGGCCAATCGCTCACGCTGCACGCCTGGGTGTACGCGCTGAGCGACGGCCTGCTGCGCGACATGCTGATGACGGTGGATGGCACCGGCGATCTGGACGCGATCTACCAGACCGCGCTGGCGGGTGTGGCCGCCAAACGCCGCGACGCATCGCTGTAAGACCGCCAGACCAGAAGATCCACAACGGGCGCCACTGCCCAAGCGGCCGACTGCCGCAGCCAAATTGACCTTTTTTTCAAGGAGATTTTCATGACTGTTCACACCGATCCCATCGTTATCGTTGGCGCCGCACGCACCCCCATGGGTTCGTTTCAGAGCGACTTTGCTTCCCAGTCCGCACACGACCTGGGCGGCGTGGCCATCCAGGCTGCGGTGGCGCGCAGCGGCGTGGACAAGGCACTGGTCGACGAAGTGTTGTTCGGCAACTGCCTGATGGCTGGCCAGGGCCAGGCTCCTGCGCGCCAGGCCGCGCTCAAGGGCGGCTTGCCGCTGTCGGCCGGCGCGGTGACGCTGTCCAAAATGTGCGGCTCGGGCATGAAGGCCACCATGCTCGCGCACGACATGCTGCTCGCCGGCAGCGCCACCGTCATGGTGGCCGGCGGCATGGAAAGCATGACCAACGCGCCTTACCTCATGCTCAAAGGCCGCGGCGGCTACCGCATGGGCCACGACAAAATTTACGACCACATGATGCTCGACGGACTGGAGGACGCTTACGAAGCCGGCCGCAGCATGGGCACCTTTGGTGAAGACTGCGCCGCCAAATACAGCTTCACCCGCGAACAGCAAGACGCCTTTGCCATCGCCTCCGTCACCCGCGCCAAAGCCGCTTCTGAGAGCGGCGCGTTTGCCAAAGAAATCGCGCCGGTGACGGTGAAAGACCGCAGCGGTGAGCGCGTGGTCAGCACCGACGAAGGCCCGGGCAAGGTCAAGCTGGACAAGATCACCAGCCTCAAACCCGCGTTCAAGAAAGACGGCACCATCACCGCCGCCAGCAGCTCGTCCATCAACGACGGCGCGGCCGCGCTGGTCTTGATGCGCGAGTCGACCGCCCAGGCGCAGGGCCTGAAGCCACTGGCCCGCATCGTCGGCCACGCCACCCATGCGCAGGAACCTAACTGGTTTGCCACCGCACCGGTGGGCGCCACGCAGAAGCTGCTCGCCAAGACCGGCTGGGCCGTGGCCGACGTGGACCTGTGGGAGATCAACGAAGCCTTTGCCGTGGTGCCCATGGCGCTCATGACCGAGCTGAGCATTCCGCACGACAAGGTGAACGTGAACGGCGGCGCCTGCGCACTGGGCCACCCCATCGGCGCCAGCGGTGCTCGCATCCTCGTGACGTTGCTGCACGCTTTGCAGGCGCATGGCAAGCAAAAGGGCGTGGCCACGCTGTGCATTGGCGGCGGTGAAGCCACCGCCATGGCCATCGAACTCTGCTGAAAGCACCACCATGCTGCTGACCGACGACCAAGTGATGATCCGCGACGCTGTGCGCGCTTTTGCCCAGGAACAGCTGTGGCCCAACGCTGCGAAATGGGACAAGGACCACCACTTTCCGAAAGACGTGCACAAGGGCCTGGCCGAGCTGGGCGCTTACGGTATTTGCGTGCCCGAGGCGTTGGGCGGTGCGGGGTTGAGCTACCAGACCCTGGCCATCGTGCTGGAAGAAATTGCCGCCGGTGACGGCGGCACCAGCACCGTGATCAGCGTGACCAACTGCCCAGTCAACGCCATTTTGATGCGCTACGGCAATACCCAGCAGCAAGCGCAGTGGCTGCGCCCACTGGCCGCCGGCCAGATGCTGGGCGCCTTTTGCCTGACCGAGCCGCACGTGGGGTCTGACGCCTCGGCGCTGCGCACCACGGCGGTCAAACAGGGCGACGAATACGTGATCAACGGCGTCAAGCAGTTCATCACCAGCGGCAAAAACGGCGATGTGGCCATCGTCATCGCCGTGACCGACAAGGGCGCGGGCAAGAAAGGCATGAGCGCCTTCATCGTGCCCACCAGCGCGCCCGGCTACGTGGTGGCGCGGCTCGAGGACAAACTGGGTCAGCACAGCAGCGACACCGCGCAGATCAATTTCGACAACTGCCGCATTCCCGCCGAAAACCTGATCGGCAGCGAGGGCGAGGGCTACAAGATTGCCCTGAGCGCACTCGAAGGCGGGCGCATCGGCATTGCTTCGCAAGCCATTGGCATGGCGCGCAGTGCGTTTGAATGTGCCGTGAAATACGCCAAGGAGCGCGAGAGCTTTGGCCAGCCCATTTTCAACCACCAGGCCGTGGGCTTTCGGCTGGCCGACATGGCGACCCAGATTGAAGCTGCCCGCGCACTCACGCACCACGCTGCCGCATTGCGCGACGCGGGCCAGCCGTGCCTGAAAGAAGCGGCCATGGCCAAGCTGTTTGCCAGCGAAATGGCAGAGAAGGTATGCAGCGACGCGATCCAGGTGTTTGGCGGCTACGGCTACGTGAGCGATTTCCCGGTCGAGCGCATTTACCGAGACGTGCGTGTGTGCCAGATCTACGAAGGCACGAGCGACGTGCAGAAGATTTTGATCTCCCGGGCGCTGTAGCCAGCCCCACCCCCGCGCCGCCTTCGGCGTCACCCCCTCAAGGGGGCGGCACTGGCGGCCCTGCAAAGCCGGTTCCGCGGTGCCCTCGGTTGAAGGCACGCGCCTCGATAAAGTTTTCGGAGCGCACGCAACGAATCCAATTTCATCCTCCGGCGCGGCATGCCTTCGCCCAGGATGCGGTGGAACCGGCTTTGCCGGGCCACTCGCATCGCCCCCTGGGGGGTGACGGCGAAGCCGGCGCGGGGGGTACCATATCCCCTATGAACATCATCATTTTGGGCGCGGGCCGCGTGGGCGAGAGCGTCGCCGAGAGCCTGGTTTCTGAGCAAAACGACATCACGGTCATTGACCACGACCCGGTGCGGTTGCGGTTGCTGGAAGACCGGCTGGACCTTCGCGGTGTGGTCGGCAACGGCATTCAGCCGTCGGTGCTGCGCGAAGCGGGCGCTCAAGATGCGGACATGCTGATCGCCTGCGCCGCAGCCGACGAGTCCAATCTGGTGGTGTGCAAGGTGGCGCACGATATTTTCAATGTGCCCAGCACCATCGCCCGGCTGCGCTCGCCGGAGTTCCTGGAAGGCGACGAGCTGCTGGGTAAAAACGGCTTTGCGGTGGACCATGTGATCTGCCCGGAAGAGTCGGTCACGCGCTACATCCACCAGCTCATCAGCTACCCCGAAGCCTTGCAGGTGCTGGAATTTGCCGACGGCCGCGCCAGCCTGATCGCCATGCGCGCAGCCCACGGCGGTGCGCTGGTGGGGCACACCATTGGCGAGTTTCGCGACCGCTTTCCCCACGCCGAAATGCGGGTGGTCGCGCTGTACCGGCTCGACACCGAAATGGAAGCCACCAAGACCACCCGCATTCTGGCGGGCGACGAGGTGTTCGTGCTGGCCGACACCCGCAAGATCCGCTACGTGCTGGGCGCCATTCACAACATCGACAAGCCGGTGCAGCGCGTGATGATCGCCGGCGGTGGCAAAGTGGGCTTGCGCCTGGCGCGCTCGCTGGTGGGGCAGTGCGAGGTCAAGCTCATCGAGCAGGACAAAAAGCGCTGCGAATACCTGGCCAGCCAGCTGCCGTCGAGCATGCTGATCCTGCATGGTGACGGCGCCGACGAAGACCTGCTGCTGGAAGAAAACGTGGGTGAGATGGATTTGTTTCTGGCGCTCACCAGCGACGACGAAGACAACATCATGTCGTCCATGCTGGCCAAGCGGCTCGGCGCGGGCCGCGTCATGGCGCTGATCAACCGCCGTGCCTACGCCGACATGATGCAGGGCAGCACCATCGACATTGCCATTTCGCCGGCCCAGACGGTGATTGGCGAGCTGCTGACCCACTTGCGCCGGGGTGACGTGGCTGCGGTGCACAGCCTGCGCCGCGGGGCAGCCGAGGCGCTGGAGGGCGTGGCGCGGGGGGATGTGAAAACCTCCAAACTGGTGGGGCGCCGGGTGGAAGAAATCAAGCTGCCCAAGGGCACGCGCATTGGGGCCATCGTGCGCGGTGAAGGCCGCAAGTCCGAGGTGCTGATGCCGCACCACGACACGGTGATCGAAACCGACGACCACGTCATCATCTTCATTCCCAACAAGCGCCTGGTGCGCGATGTGGAAAAGCTGTTTCAGGTTGGCGCCACGTTCTTCGGCTGAAGTCCATGCCCTTTTTGCGCATCTTCCCCGTGCTCGGGGTCATCGTCATGGTGTTCGCCCTCACGATGCTGGTGCCTTTGGGTGTCTCGGTGTGGACGCACGACGGGGCCGAGGCGGCCTATCCACTGGCTATGTTGGTCACGTTCGCCTGTGGGCTGCTGATGCGCTCGGCGGTCTGGAAAGTGGGTCGGCAACTGGAGCTGCAAACGCGCGACGGCATTTTGCTGGTGGGCTTGGTGTGGACGCTGCTGCCGCTCTTTGCCAGTCTGCCGTTGCTGCTCTATTTTTCGGGCACGGCCGCGCCGATGTCGTTTACCGACGCCTACTTCGAAGCCATTTCAGGGCTGACCACCACCGGCTCCACCGTGCTGGTGGGGCTGGACACCCTACCGGGCTCCATCAATCTGTGGCGCTGCTTTTTGCAATGGCTCGGCGGCATGGGCATTTTGGTGCTGGCGGTGGCCATCTTGCCCATGCTGGGCGTGGGCGGTAGCCAGTTGTTTCGGGCCGAGGCCACCGGCCCCATGAAAGATGCCAAGCTCACGCCCCGCATCACCGAAACCGCCAAGGGCCTGTGGAGCGTGTATTGCCTGTTGTCGCTCGCCTGTGTGCTGGCTTACTGGCTGGCTGGCATGACACCGCTGGACGCATGGACGCACATGTTTTCTACGCTGAGTCTGGGCGGCCTGTCGTCTTACGACAGCAGCTTTGGGCACTTTCAGTCGCCCGCGCTGGAATGGGTGGCCATTGTGTTCATGCTCATCGCCAGCTGCAACTTTGCCTTGTATTTCGTGGCCATCACCAAGCGCCAGCCCGGGCGCATCTGGCGCGATGCCGAGTGGCGCGGCTCCATGGGCTTGCTGGTGGGTTCGGGTGTCTTTGTGGCCGGCCTGCTGCTCTTCAAAGGCACCCTGAGCGACCCGGGCGAAGCGCTGCGCATGGCCTTGTTCAATGTCATTTCCATCGGCTCCACCACCGGCTACGCCACGGTGGACTACACCCAGTGGCCGGTGTTCGCGCCGCTGTACATGATCATGCTGTCGGGCATTGCCACCAGTGCAGGCTCCACGGGTGCTGGGATCAAAATGGCGCGCATGGTCATTTTGGTGAAGCAGGCCCGACGCGAAATGCGCCGCATCGTGCACCCGCGTGCTGTGCATCCGGTCACGCTGGGCGGCCACACGGTTGAAAACAGCACTATTTTTTCGGTGCTGGGCTTCATGCTGGTTTATGGGGGCACCATCATTGGCCTCACCATGGTGTTGCTGTTGACCGACATGCCCTTTGACACGGCGTTCACCGCCATCGTGGCGAGCGTCAACAACATGGGGCCTGGGCTCAACGAAGTGGGGCCTGCGGGCAATTTTGCAGGGCTCACCGACTTCCAGACCTGGATATGCTCAGCGGCCATGCTGTTGGGGCGGCTGGAAATGCTGTCCTTCCTGGTGCTGTTCACGCCGGGTTTCTGGCGCAAATAACTTCAAACATGTACAGCTTGCTGCCTGTTCTCTCGGTACTGTCGCGCATTCTCGTGGCGTTTTCTGCGGCCTTCCTGGTGCCGCTGGCCTGGGCTTGGGCTCTGGATGCGGACCACCACACCCTGGTGTGGGCGAAGGGCTTTGGCCTGACGGCGGCCAGTGGCCTGCTGCTGTGGTGGGCCACCCGGCGGCACCGGCGTGAACTCATGCCCAAAGACGGCTTCATGCTCGTCAACCTGGTGTGGCTGGTGCTGCCGGCGTATGCCGCCTTGCCGCTGATGTTCACCGTGCCCGACATCACCTGGACCAAGGCCTATTTCGAGGCCATGAGCGCGCTCACCGCGACCGGGGCCACAGCGCTCGCCGGGCTGGACGACTTGCCCGTGTCGGCCAACGTCTGGCGCTGCTTTCTGCAGCTCATTGGCGGCCTGGGCATCATGCTGCTGGTGGTGGCGGTGTTGCCCCTGCTGGGGCTGGGCGGCTTGCAGCTCTACAAGGCCGAAACGCCGGGCCCCATGAAAGACACCAAGTTCACGCCCCGCATTGCCGAGACGGCACGCGGCCTGTGGGGCGTGTATTTCCTCTTTTCAGGGGCTTGTTTTCTGGCCTACCGCTGGGCTGGCATGAGCTGGGCCGACGCCTTCATGCACATGTGCACCACCATGGGCCTGGGCGGTTTTTCGTCTTACGACGCCAGCCTGGGCCATTTCAATTCACCCGCCGTCGAGTGGGTGGCCGTGGTGTTCATGGCGCTGGCCGGCATCAGCTTCATGCGCTATTTCATCGTCTTGCGCAACCGTTCGCTGCGGCCGTTGACCAGCGACCGTGAGATCCGGACCTACTTCGGCGTGCTGCTGGGCTCCATTGCGGTGATTGCGGTGCTGCTGGCAGCACACAACGTGTACGACAGCTTCCCCGAGGCGTTGCGCGCCAGCGCATTTCATGTGGTGTCTCTGGCTACCACCACCGGGTATTCGGCCACCGACTATTCCTTGTGGCCCGTTTTTGCCCCGGTGTTGCTGCTGTTCCTGGGGTCCTTTGTGTCTTGCGCGGGCTCCACCGGCGGCGGCATCAAGATGGTGCGCATGATTTTGCTCATCAAGCAGGCGCGGCGTGAGCTGGTGCGCATCATCCACCCGCGCGTGGTGAACCCGGTCACGCTGGGGGGCGGTGTCATGCCCATGTCGGTCATGACGGCGGTGCTCGGTTTCATGCTCATTTACGGCGCCACCATCATGGGGTTGACCATGGTGCTGCTGTTCACCGGGCTGGACATCGTGACCGCCTTTTCAGCCGTGGTGGCCACCGTGAACAACATTGGCCCCGGTCTGGGCGAGGTCGGCCCGGCTGGCAATTTTGGTGGCCTGCATCCCTTTCAAATCTGGGTGCTGACATTTGCCATGCTGCTCGGCCGCCTGGAGCTGCTCACCGTGTTGGTGCTGTTCACGGCGCATTTCTGGAGGAAGTAGAGGCTCACCCCCGCGCCGCGCCCAAGGGCGCGTCACCCCCTCAAGGGGGCGATGCCTGCGCCCCGGCAAAGCCGGTTGCAAGGCATCCTGGGTTGAGGCACTTGCTCCGGCTGCGGGCTTGTTTTTCGTTTGCTTCTGCGTTTGGTTATTCAACAGGAGACTTTCATGCCGATCACCAAAGGATTCCGGGCGCTGGTGGACGAAGCCACCGCGCAGATCACCACCTACACCGTGGCGCAGGTGCGCGAGCGCCTGGTAGCGGGCGATGCGCGCTTGCAGGTGGTGGACATACGCGACCCGCGTGAGCTGGAGCGCGAGGGCACTGTGCCAGGTGCTTTGCATGCGCCGCGGGGCATGCTGGAGTTTTGGGTCGACCCCGAGTCGCCCTATTTCAAACCGGCGTTCGGCGACGAGAGCAAGGAGTTCGTGCTGTTTTGTGGTGCGGGTTGGCGCAGTGCGCTGGCCACCAAGGCCTTGAAAGACATGGGCATGACCAACGTCGCCCACATCGACGGCGGCTTTGCCGAATGGCTCAAGCAAAGCGCACCAACCGAATCGCTGGAAGCGCACAAGGCGCGCAGCAAGGCGACCCGCGCGTGACGCGGGCATGCCCTTGCGGGCGGGTGGATGCGCGCGGAAAAGCCTGTGCGTTCACGGCCTGCTGCGGCCGCTTTTTAGGCCAAGACACCCCCGCGCCCGACGCTGAGAGCCTCATGCGGTCGCGCTACACCGCCTTTGTGCTGGGCCGCGTGGAGCATCTGGCCGCCACCTGGCACGCCAGCACCCGGCCTGCCGACTTGGCGCTGGAGCCCGGCGTGAAATGGCTGGGGCTGGAGGTAAAAAACCACCGCGCCATGGATGCTGACCATGCCGAAGTTGAGTTTGTGGCGCGCTCGCGGCTGGGCGGGCGCGGGCAGCGCTTGCACGAGACCAGCCGTTTTGTGCGCGAAGGCGGACGCTGGTTCTATGTGGACGGAGACCTGAAGTGAGCGAACTGTTTGAGGCGGTGTTGTTTGACTGCGATGGCGTGCTGGTGGACAGCGAACCCATCACCAACGGCGTGTTGCGCCAGATGCTGAACGAGGCTGGCTGGGCTTTGAGCCAGGCCGAGTGCATGGACATCTTCATTGGCAAGGCGGTGCGCGACGAGCGCCAGCGCATCGAGGCGGAAACCGGCTGCCCGCTCACCGAAGACTGGATGCGCGCCTTTTATGCGCGGCGCGACCAGCGCCTGCGCGCCGAACTCCGGGCCATGGACGGCGCGCTGCAAGCCGTGATGGCGGCGCACGCGCACACGGCGGGGCGCATTGCTTGCGCTTCTGGCGCCGACCGGCCCAAGGTGGTGATGCAGATCGGCATGGCGGGCATGGCGCCGTATTTTGAAGACCGCATCTTCAGCGGGCACGACATGCCACGCTCCAAACCTGCGCCCGACGTGTACCTGGCCGCCGCCGCCCACCTGGGCGCCAACCCGGCGCGCTGCCTGGTGATTGAAGACACGGCCACCGGCGCACGCGCCGGGCTGGACGCCGGCGCCACCGTGTGGGGCTATTGCCCTGAAGGGCATGGCCGCGCGTTTGCCGGCTTGCCGGTGGCTCGGGTGCTGCACCACCTGGACGAGCTGGCCTGCTTTTGGCAAGCTTGAATGCAACAAAAAAGGGCCCGAGGGCCCTTTTTTGTTGGGGTGCAGCGCGTCAACCGCCGCCGTACATCTGCTGCGGCAGCCACAAGATGATTTGCGGGAACATGAAGCACAGCGCCACCATGGCCATTTGCAGCAGCACGAACGGGATCACGCCGATGTAGATGTCGCGGATGGTCACGCCCTTGGGTACCGCGCCCTTGAGATAGAAGAGTGAGAAGCCCACCGGTGGTGTGAGGAACGAGGTTTGCAGCATCAGTGCCACCAGGATCAGGAACCAGGTCATGTCGAGCCCGGCCAGTTTGATCACGGGAGCCAGCAACGGCAAGATGATCAGCACGATCTCGAACCAGTCGAGGAAGAAGCCGGCAATGAACACCACCAGCAGCACCACCAGCACCAGGCCGGTGGGGCCCAGGCCCAGGCCTTTGAAGAACTCGGCGATCAGCTCGTCGCCGCCGATCAGGCGCAGCACATAGGCAAACACCGTGGCGCCAATGAAGATGGCGAAGATGAAGCAGGTGGTGAGCGTGGTTTCGATGCCCACCTGGCGGATGACGGACCAGCTCAGCTTGCGGTTGGCTGCGGCCAGCAAGATGGCGCCAAAGGCCCCCAGACCCGAGGCTTCGGTGGGCGTGGCCACGCCGAAGAAGATGGAGCCCAGCACCAGCAGGATCAGGCCAAACGTGGGCAGCGTGGACAGGAAGGCGATGCCCACCTGGCGGGCGGTCAGCTTCTCGGCGTCGGCCGGGCGTGGTGGCACCAGGTCGGGGCGAACGAAGCCGACGATCACCACAAAAATCATGTACAGCAGGCCCAGCGCCACGCCGGGAATGAGCGCGCCCATGAAGAGGTCGCCCACCGAGACCGACACCTGGTCGGCCATGAGCACCAGCATGATGGACGGTGGAATGAGAATGCCCAGCGTGCCCGAAGCCGCCACCACACCCGAGGCCAGCGCCTTGTTGTAGTTGTTTTGCAGCATGATGGGCATGGACAGCACAGCCAGCAGCACCACAGAAGCGCCCACGATGCCGGTGGACGCGGCCAGCAAAATGCCGATGACGATCACCGTCAGGCCCAGGCCACCGCGCAGGCCGCCAAACACCTTGACGAAGTTGCGCATCATGGTGTCGGCCACGCCCGAGCGGTCGAGCATGAGGCCCATGTAGACAAACATGGGCAACGAGACCAGCACCCAGTTGGACATGATGGCGTCAAACCGGTCGACCACCCCCGAGAACTTGGCCCAGCTCGTCATGAGGAAGGTGTCGAAACCGAAGCTGTCACCCAGAAAAATGCCCAGGGCGGCAAAACCCAGCGAGAGAATGCCCAGCAGCCAGGCCACCGGGTAACCGGTGAACAGCGCCAGGATGAAGGTCACCATCAGACCGATGGCGAGGAATTCGTAAAAAGGCAGCACGTGTCTTCCCTTTGTTATGCGTTGTGGGTGGTGAAGAGCGCGGCCCAGACCCGGGTCAGCCGGCTGATGGCGGCCAGGGCGAGCAACACAAACGCGGTGATGAGGAAGGACTTGATGAACCAGCGGTAAGGCAGGCCACCGGGCGCAGCAGACACCTCATTGAGCTCGTAAGACGACCAGAAAAACGGAATGGCGTACCAGATCACCATGCCGCAAAAAACGAGCAGACCTGTCAGGCCGAAGAGTTCGATCCATTGGCGGGTGCGCTGGGTGAAGCGCTCGGCCAGCACGTCAATGCGCACATTGCGTTCCTTCACCTCGGTGAACGAAATGCCCAGCATGAAGCCAATGGCGTAGAGGTGCCATTGCAGCTCTTCCATCATGATCGAGCCGGCACCGAAGACGTAACGAGCGATCACCTGGACCACGATCACCAGTACCAAAACCAGCCACAAGGCCGAGGCAAGCTCGCCGAACCAGGTGATGACCCGGTCGGCAGCCCGTGAAAAAGCGGTGGTGGGAAGGGCAAGGCCCGAAGGCCCTGCTTCCAGCGGGGCAGCGTTGTGCGTCATGTTCTTCATTCCAAAATCCTTCTAAGCGATCAACGCTGCCAATCTCATCAATACCTTACTTGTAGTCGCGGGGCAGGTAGCCCAGATCGTGCCACTTGCGGTTCTTGTTCTGGAAGGCCGACATGCTGTCGTACACCTTCTTGAACATCGGGTCTTTGGCCGACTCTTCAGCGATGACTTCTTTGGATGCCTTGGCGAACGCGTCCAGCATGGTCTTGTTGAACTGGTGCAGCTTCACGCCTTCCTTCTCAAACTTGACCAGCACGTCGCCCTGTAAGGCTTCGGCCTTGGACATGGCGATGGTCACACCGGCGGTGCAGGTGGTCTCGATTTGCGCCTTGGTCTGTGGCTTCAGCTTGTTCCAGGCGGCCATGTTCACATAGAGGAACTGGTTGGTGGACGGCTGGTGCCAGCCTGGCAGGTAGTAGTTCTTGGCCACTTTGGCAAAGCCCAGCTGGTCGTCCACGGTGGGCAGCGAGAACTCGGTGCCATCCAGCACGCCTTTTTCCAGCGCCTGGAACAGCTCGCCACCAGGCAGCATGGTGACCGAGGCCCCCAGCTTCTGGTAGATCTTGCCGCCCAGTGCGGCGGCGCGGAACTTCAGACCCACGAGGTCGGCGGGGGTCTTGATTTCCTTGCGGAACCAGCCAGCCGCTTCGGGGCTGATGGAGCCGCAGAAGATGGGGTACACGTTGTGGGGCTTGAAAGCTTCTTTCAGCAGCGCGTCGCCGCCGCCGAAATACATCCAGGCAGAAAACTGGGGCGTTTCCATGCCGAAAGGCAGGGCGCCAAAGATGGCCGAAACCGGCACTTTGCCCAGCTCGTAGCCCATGAAACTGTAGCCAGCCTCCACCTTGCCGGAGGACACGGCATCAAAAATGCCCAGCGCAGGCACCAGCTTGCCGGGTTCAAACACCTGCAGGTTGACCGTGCCGCCGGAAACTTTCTTGAGCTGGTCCGAGACCCAGGGCATGGTGTCGCCCAGCGCGGTCAGGTTGGAGCCGAAGGACATGGGAATGCCCCAACGCACGTTTTCCTGGGCGGTGGCGGGCAGGCTGATGGCGGCCATGGAGGCGGCAAGGGCCAGGGCTTTCAACTGGTGTTTCATGTTGGAAATCTCCGTAAGTTTTCGAAAGACGCAAGAGCAGACCGCAAGTGGCTTTTCAGCCGTCGAGAAGCCTCGCTTTCGCATGGGCTCAAGCCCCGGTTCGGGCCATTTGCCGCAGAAACGGCATGGCCCAAGCAATCCCGCTTGAGGCCAGTTAGTAGAACCGCTCAACCGAATATTTTGGGCATACCTTGGCTAAGGATTTACCCTAGGCGCCTGTTTTTGGCGGCTTTTTTCGGCTTGAGGGACGGTTCCGCCAGGGGTTTGCGATGCGTTTTTTGGGGCGGATTTTTCGCCCTGTTTTTCCCCGGTTTTCAGAGTGAAAAGCACGGTGCCTGGTGGCAAACACCAGCCCATGGGCATAGCGTCAGCGCGTGAATGATTTTTGTTGGGCGTTTGAAGAAGTTTCATGCCCCAGGGCCGCATTTGAGTCGTGCTGGCGACACTCGGCTGGCGTGAGACCTGTCCAAGCCTTGAAAGCGCGCATGAAGCTCTTCTCGTTTTGGAAGCCGGTGGCCTGCGCCACCTGTTTGATGGGGCGGTTTGTGCGCTGCAGCAGTGTCAATGCGAGCTGTTTTCGCACCTCGTCTTTCAGCGTTTGCAATGAGGCGCCTTCTTCTTTCAGTTGGCGGTGCAGCGAGCGGGCTGACAGGCCCAGCCGCGCGGCCAGGTCGTTGGCGTTGTGGGCGTCCAGCGGCTGGCTCATCAGCACCTGGCGCACGCGTGGCACCAGCAGCCGGTCGCGTCGGTAGGCGCGCACGGTCAGGGGCAGGGCGCGTTGCAGCATCTGGTTCATCGCTGCCTCGTCTCGCTTGAGCGGCAGCGCCAGGTAGCGCGCGTCAAAGCGGATGGCGGCCGGGCCTGCGCCAAAGTCGGTCGGGCCGTCAAACAGCACGCCATAGGCTTCGGCGTGGGCCGGTGGCGCAAAAGGAAACTGGGCGCCCAGCAGCGGCAGGCGCGAGTCGATGAACCAGCAGGCCAGGCCGTGGATGTTGCGCAGCATGGAAACCAGGCAAAACTCGCGCAGGGCGCCGCCCGGGGCGATGGGACCCGCCGTGCGGTGCTCGGTGATGGAGATGCTGGCGACCGACTCCGATGTGGTGACCGCCAGCGTGATGTCGTTGGCCAGCAGGCTGTGGTGGCGGCACCAGCGCTTGAGCGCCACGCCCAGCGTGGGCGATGAGAGCGAGGCGCGGGCCAGCAGGCCGTAACTGCCCCAAGGCAGCGGGCGGGCAAACCAGCCCAGGGCTTCGTCGTTCAGTTCGCGCATGGCAGCGCCCGACACCGCCTCCATTTGCGCCGCCGTGATGCGCGAGCCTGCGTCGTTCAGCAGGGCTGGCGCAATCTGTGCCTGGGCCAAGGCGTGTGCCGGGCTTTTTCCTTGCTGCGCATAGGCCGCCGCGATGGCGTTCACAAACGCAATGGGCGTCGCGGCCTTGGTTGGGCGTTGGTCGGCCACGGGCAGGGGTTGCGATGAAGCCGCAGGGTTCGGGTTTGCCATGGGTACCAGTGTGCCCGCAACGTGGCACGATTTGCAACCATTCTGGCAAGTCGGTTGCTGGCCAAGCTCCTATGCTTGCGCTTTGTGCCCGGCGTGAACCGGGGCACAGCCCCAGAGGAGACACCACCCATGAGCGAGACCGGTTTTGGCGCTGCACCCCTGGTGCGCAGCCAAGCGCAAGGCGCCACCGACGTGCCGCTGATCGAGCAGACCATTGGCGCGTTTTTTGACGCCATGGTGGCGCGCCAGCCCGAGCACGAGGCGCTGGTGAGCGTGCACCAGGGGCGGCGCTACACCTACCGCGGGTTGCAACAAGCCGCGCACCAGCTGGCTAGCGCCCTGCTGCGCCAAGGCTTGCAGCCGGGCGACCGCGTGGGCATCTGGTCACACAACAACGCCGAGTGGGTGCTGATGCAGCTGGCCACGGCGCAGGTGGGCCTGGTGCTGGTGAACATCAACCCGGCCTACCGAACTTCGGAAGTGGAGTACGCGCTGAACAAGGTGGGCTGCAAGCTGCTGGTGACCATGGCGCAGTTCAAGACCAGCGACTACCTGGGCATGCTGCGCGAGCTGGCGCCTGAGTGGGCGCATGGCCAGCCGGGCGCGCTGCAAGCGCAGCAGCTGCCAAACCTGCGCACCGTGGTGTGGATCGACGAAGTCGGGCAGGGCAATGATGAGCCCGGGCTGCTGCGCTTCTCGGCGCTGCTGGCGCAAGGCGACGCCAGCGACCCGCGCGTGGCGAAGGTGGCGGCCACGCTGAAGGCCACGGATCCGATCAACATCCAGTTCACCAGCGGCACCACCGGCTTCCCCAAGGGCGCCACGCTGACGCACCGCAACATCCTGAACAACGGTTTTTTCATTGGCGAGTGCATGCAGCTCACGCCGGCCGACCGCCTGTGCATCCCCGTGCCGCTGTACCACTGCTTCGGCATGGTGCTGGGTAACCTGGCCTGCTTCACGCACGGCTCGACCATCGTCTACCCCAACGACGGATTTGATGCGCTCACCGTGTTGCAGACGGTGCAGGACGAACGCTGCACCGGCTTGCACGGCGTGCCCACCATGTTCATCGCCGAGCTGGACCACCCACGTTTCAAAGAGTTCGACCTGTCCACGCTGCGCACCGGCATCATGGCCGGCTCGCCGTGCCCCACGGCCGTGATGCAGCGCGTGGTGAGCGACATGCACCTGTCGCAAATCACCATTGCCTATGGCATGACCGAAACCAGCCCGGTGAGCTGCCAGAGCAGCACCGACACGCCGCTGGACAAGCGCGTGTCGACCGTGGGCACGGTGCAGCCGCACCTGGAGGTCAAGATCGTCAACCCCGACAGTGGCGAGGTGGTGGCACCGGGCCAGTCGGGCGAGCTGTGCACGCGCGGCTACTCGGTCATGCACGGTTACTGGGACGACCCGGCCAAGACCGCTGAGGCGATTGACGCCGAGGGCTGGATGCACACCGGCGACCTCGCCACCATGGACGCCGAAGGCTACGTGAACATCGTCGGCCGCATCAAAGACCTGGTGATCCGCGGCGGCGAAAACATCTACCCGCGCGAGATCGAAGAATTTTTGTACCGCCACCCCGCCATTCAAGACGTGCAGGTGGTTGGCGTGCCCGACGTCAAATATGGCGAAGAGCTGTGCGCCTGGGTCATCGTGAAGCCCGGCCAGACGCTGGACGAAGACGCGGTGCGCGCCTTTTGCAAGGGTCAAATCGCCCACTACAAAGTGCCGCGCCACATCCGGTTTGTGGACGCCTTTCCCATGACCGTGACCGGCAAGATCCAGAAATTCAAGATCCGCGAAGCCATGAAGGACCAGCTCGGGCTGGCCGAACAAAAAACTGCCTGAACCAGAGAACGCCATGCCTGCACTCGACACGAAACTCAATGCCCGCTCCGCCGACTTCCAGGCCAACGCCGCCGCCATGCGCGCGGTGGTGGACGACCTGAAGGCGCAAATTGACAAAGCCACCTTTGGCGGTGGCGAGGCCGCCCGCGCCAAACACACCGCGCGCGGCAAGCTGCTGCCGCGCGACCGCGTGCAGATGCTGCTGGACCCGGGCACGCCGTTTCTGGAGCTGAGCCCGCTGGCGGCAATGGGCATGTACCCGGACCGCGACGGCAGCGACAGCGCGCCCTGCGCCGGTGTCATCGTGGGCGTGGGCCGCGTGAGCGGTGTGGACTGCATGATCGTCTGCAACGACGCCACAGTGAAAGGCGGTACCTACTACCCGCTGACCGTCAAGAAGCACCTGCGCGCGCAGGAAGTGGCGCAGCAAAACTGCCTGCCCTGCATCTACCTGGTGGACAGCGGCGGCGCCAACCTGCCGAACCAGGACGAGGTGTTCCCCGACCGGGACCACTTCGGCCGCATCTTCTTCAACCAGGCCAACATGAGCGCGCAGGGCATTGCGCAGATCGCGGTCGTCATGGGCTCGTGCACGGCGGGCGGCGCCTATGTGCCGGCCATGAGCGACGAGACCATCATCGTCAAGAACCAGGGCACCATCTTCTTGGGTGGCCCGCCGCTGGTGAAGGCCGCCACAGGCGAGGTGGTCACCGCCGAAGACCTGGGCGGTGGCGACGTACACACGCGCCTGAGTGGTGTGGCCGACCACCTGGCGCAGAACGACCTGCACGCGATTGCGCTGGCGCGCCAGGCGGTGAAGAACCTCAACGCCCGCAAGGTGCCACCGATCACCACCATCGACCCGGTGGCGCCGCTGTACCCGGCCGAGGAGCTGTACGGTGTGATCCCGACCGACACCCGCAAGCCGTTTGACGTGCGCGAGATCATCGCCCGCATCGTCGACGGCTCGGACTTCGACGAGTTCAAGTCGCGCTTCGGCACCACCCTGGTCTGCGGCTTCGCGCGCATCGAAGGCATGCCGGTCGGCATCATTGCGAACAACGGCATCCTGTTCAGCGAGTCGGCGCTCAAGGGCGCGCACTTCATCGAACTCTGCTGCCAGCGCAAGACGCCGCTGGTTTTCCTGCAGAACATCACCGGCTTCATGGTCGGCCGCAAGTACGAGAACGAAGGCATCGCCCGCAACGGCGCCAAGATGGTTACCGCCGTGGCCACCGCCGCGGTGCCGAAGTTCACCGTCATCATCGGCGGCAGCTTCGGCGCCGGCAACTACGGCATGTGCGGCCGCGCCTACAGCCCGCGTTTCCTCTGGATGTGGCCGAACGCACGCATCAGCGTGATGGGCGGCGAGCAGGCCGCGAGCGTGCTGGCCACCGTGAAGCGCGACGGCATCGAGGCCAAGGGCGGTCAGTGGAGCGCGGAAGAAGAAGCCGCGTTCAAGGCGCCCATCAAGGAGCAGTACGAGGTGCAGGGTCACCCGTATTTCGCCACCGCTCGCCTGTGGGACGACGGCGTGATCGACCCGGCCGACACGCGCCGTGTGCTGGCGCTAGGCCTGAGTGCGTCGCTGAACGCCCCGATCCCCGAGACGAAATTCGGCCTGTTCCGCATGTGAGCACCGGCATGGACCCGATCGCCCATTTCACCCGACAGGCGCGTTACCACGTCTGGGCTACGCACCGTTTGCTCGATGCCGTCTCGCGCGTGTCCGACGACGACTACAAGCGCGACGTGGGTCTGTTCTTCAAGAGCATCCACGGCACCTTGAACCACCTGCTGGTGGGCGAGCACCTGCTCTGGTACGCGCGCTTTTCCAAGGGCGCTTCGCCGCTGCTGGGGCTGGACACCGAAGTGGAGCCCGACCGCGAGCGCCTGGGCCAGGCGCTCAAAGGCGGTGCCGCCAACTGGGAACACCTGATCACCACCTGGCCCGCCGAGCGGTTTGACGCGCAGTTGGACTACAAGACCATGAAGGGCGTGCCGCAGTCGCTGCCGTTTGCGGCCACGCTGGCGCATGTGTTCAACCACGCCACCCACCACCGCGGCCAGATCACCGCCGCGCTCACCGCGCTGGGCCAGCCCGCGCCCGAGCTGGATTGGGTTTACCACCTTCAACTGGAAGCCCAGAAACCATGAGCACAGCATTGACCATCGCGGTGCAGGACCGCATCGCCCGCATCACGCTGACCCGGCCCGAGGTGCGCAACGCCTTCAACGACGCCGTGATCCAGGAACTCAAGGCCGCGTTTGAAACCGTGGGCGCGCGCGATGACGTGCGCGCTGTGGTGCTGGCCGCCGAGGGCCCGGCCTTTTGCGCCGGGGCCGACCTGAACTGGATGCGCCGCATGGCGGACTACACGCGCGATGAAAACGTGGCCGACGCAGGCCAGCTCGCCGCCATGCTCAAAGCCATCTACGAATGCCCCAAGCCCACCATGGCCGCCGTGCAGGGCGACGTGTTCGCCGGCGGTATGGGTCTGGTGGCCGCGTGCGACATGGCGGTGAGTGTGGACAGCGCCACTTACTGCCTGAGCGAAGTAAAGCTGGGCCTGATCCCGGCCACCATCAGCCCCTACGTGATCCGCGCCATGGGCGCGCGTGCCGCGCACCGCTATTTCCTCACAGCCGAGCGCTTCAGCGCACAAGAGGCGCACCGCATCGGTTTCGTGCACGAACTCGTCAACGGCCCCGAGGCGCTCACGGCCAAGGTGGACGAGCTGGCCCAGGCCCTCTGCAACGCCAGCCCGGCGGCGGTGCGTGCCTGCAAGCGCTTGGTGCTGGATGTGGCCGAGCGAGAGATCAACGCCAGCCTGATCGCCGCCACCGTGGAAGGCATTGCCGACATTCGCGCCAGCGAGGAAGGCCGCGAAGGCGTTCAGTCCTTCTTGCAAAAGCGCAAGCCGGCTTGGCTGTAAGTTGAGCCAGCACCACCCGACAGGAACCGCTCTTGGACACGCTCTGGACCTCCGCCGTCAACTGGCTGCACAGCGTGGGCATCCACCTGGGCACCGGTGCGCCCGTGGGTGCCGGGGTGGGCGAGGCTGCCAGCCGGCTCGACATGCCCAGCCTGCTGGCCCTGGCCGCCGCGCTCGGCTGGGCCAGCGGTTTCCGGCTCTATGCGGTGGTGTTCATCGTGGGCATGGCGGGCTGGATCGGCTGGATGCCGCTGCCCGAGGGCCTGCAGGTGCTGCAGCATCCGGCGCTGCTGGCCACCAGCGGCGCGCTGTTGTTTGTGGAATTTTTTGCCGACAAGATCCCCGGCCTGGATTCGCTGTGGGACATGGTCAACAGCGTGATCCGCATCCCCGCTGGCGCTGCGCTGGCCGCCGGGGCGCTGGGCGCTGATGGCAGCACCATGGCCCTGGTGGGTGCGCTGCTGGGTGGCAGCCTGGCCGCCACCGCGCAGGCCGCCAAGACCACCACGCGCGCCGCCATCAACACCTCGCCCGAGCCGTTTTCCAACGTGTTCATGAGCTTCGTGGAAGACGGTCTGGTCATTGCCATCGTCTGGCTCGCCAGCAACCACCCGCTTGTCTTCGCCGGTGTGGCCGTTGTGGCTGTGCTGTTGATGTGGTTCATCACCTGGACGCTGTTCCGTTTCCTGCGCGCGGTGTTCCGCCGGGCGCAATCTTTGTTTTCTTCTGCTACCGCTTAGGACTCCTCATGTTCACCAAAATCTTGATCGCCAACCGCGGTGAAAACGGCCGCACCGCGGACGTTTCATCACATTGCATGGCACGCGCAGCGTGTGCAGGCGATTTCACCGCGGGAGTTAGCCATGTTTAACAAAATCCTCATAGCCAACCGCGGTGAAATCGCCTGCCGCGTTGCCGCCACCGCCCGCCGCATGGGTGTGCGCACCGTGGCCGTGTATTCCGACGCCGACGCCAGCGCCAAACATGTGGCGGCGTGCGACGAAGCGGTGCACATCGGCGGCAGCGCGCCCAAAGACAGCTACCTGCAGTGGCAGCGCATCCTGGACGCGGCCAAGGCCACCGGCGCGCAGGCCATCCACCCCGGCTACGGTTTTTTGAGCGAAAACGAAGCCTTTGCCAACGCCTGCGCCGAGGCCGGCCTGGTGTTCATCGGCCCGCCCGCATCGGCCATCCAGGCCATGGGGCTGAAAGCCGAGTCCAAGCGCCTGATGGAAAGTGCCGGCGTACCGCTGGTGCCCGGTTACCACGGCGCCGACCAGGACCCGCACATGCTGCAGCACGAGGCCGACCGCATCGGTTACCCGGTGCTGATCAAGGCCAGCGCCGGTGGTGGCGGCAAGGGCATGCGCGCGGTGGAAAAGGCCGAAGACTTTGCCGCCGCGCTCGCTTCGTGCAAGCGCGAAGCCATCAACAGCTTCGGCAGCGACGCTGTGCTGGTGGAGAAATACGCCCAGCGCCCGCGCCACATCGAGATCCAGGTGTTTGGCGACACGCACGGCAACTGTGTGTACCTGTTTGAACGCGACTGCTCGGTGCAGCGGCGCCACCAGAAGGTGCTGGAAGAAGCGCCCGCGCCGGGCATGACGCCCGAACTGCGCCAGCAAATGGGCCTGGCCGCCGTGGCCGCGGCGCGCGCCGTGAACTACGTAGGCGCGGGCACGGTGGAGTTCATCGTCGAGCAGCCGCCCGAGGGCGGCATGCGCTTCTACTTCATGGAAATGAACACGCGCCTGCAAGTGGAGCACCCGGTGACCGAGGCCATCACCGGGCTGGACCTGGTGGAGTGGCAACTGCGCGTGGCCAGCGGCGAGCCGCTGCCGTTGAAGCAGGAGCAGCTGCACATCCATGGCCACGCCATCGAAGCCCGCATTTGCGCCGAAACGCCGGACAACCAGTTTCTGCCCGCCACCGGCCGGCTCGACGTGTACCGCAAGCCCGCCTGCACCAGCTTCGAAAGAGGTGACGTGCGCGTGGACGACGGCGTGCGCGAGGGCGATGCCATCAGCCCGTTTTACGACTCCATGGTCGCCAAGCTCATCGTGCACGGCCGCACCCGCGCCGAGGCGCTCGCCAAGATGGATGCCGCGCTCGCGCAGACCCGCATCGTCGGCCTGTCCACCAACGTGCAGTTCCTGCGCCACGTGGTCGCCAGCCCTTCGTTTGCACAGGCCAACCTGGACACGGCGCTGATCCCGCGCGAAGCGGGCGTGCTGTTCAACCAAGACAAGGTGGGCCGCAACCTGGCCGTGGCCGCCGCCGTGGCGCAAACCCTGCTGACCGAACGCGCGAGCGAAGGCAAAGACCCGTTTTCGCGCCGCGACGGCTGGCGTCCTTACGGCCTGACCGTGCGCCGTTTCGACTTTGAATACCAAGACGAAGCCCTGCAGGCCAGCCTCACCTACTTGCACGACGGCGCGCTGCAACTCGCCTTTGGCGAAACCGCTGGCGTGCTGGCGCTTGATCCGCTGCCTGCGGACACCGGCACGCTGATGGACTTGCACTTCATGGGCCAGCGCCAGACCGTGCAGACCTGGCAGCGCGACGAGATCGTGCACATTTTCTGTGCGCTGGGCGCGGTGCAAATCACCGAAATAGACGCCCTGGCCCACGCCGGTGAAGCCGCCGCCGACGTGGGCCGCCTCACCGCGCCCATGCCAGGCAAGGTGGTGAGCTTCTCGGTGAAGGCCGGTGACGTGGTGAAAAAGGGCCAACCGCTGGCGGTCATGGAAGCGATGAAGATGGAGCACACCATCGCCGCACCCGCCGACGGCACCGTGGCCGAGCTGCTGTACGCGCCTGGCGATCAGGTGGCTGAGGGCAGCGAGCTGCTGAAGATCCAGACGGATTGATGGCTCATCTACGTTCGCCCTGAGCCTGTCGAAGCCCTTCGACAGGCTCAGGGCGAACGGCCTCACGCCAAAGCCGTGTTGCGTACCGCCGTTAAGCTCGCTGCATGAACATCATTTTTTGCTGCACCGACACCAAGGCCGAGCCTTGGCTTGCCGGCCTTCGCGCCGCGTTTCCCGGGGCTTCTGTGAGCGTGTGGGAACCCGGCGCACCGCA
Source organism: Hydrogenophaga sp. LT287 (assembly GCF_055702805.1). Classification (NCBI taxonomy): domain Bacteria; kingdom Pseudomonadati; phylum Pseudomonadota; class Betaproteobacteria; order Burkholderiales; family Comamonadaceae; genus Hydrogenophaga; species Hydrogenophaga sp. LT287. The sequence goes on from NZ_JBVPZC010000009.1 coordinate 44,247, forward strand.
GGCCGACCACGCGGTGGTCTGGGCGCCACCGCAACAGTTTCTGGACGAGCAACAGGCGCTCAAGGGTCTGTTCAACATTGGCGCTGGGGTGGACGCGCTGCTCAAGCTGCGGCTGCCGCCGGGCGTGAAAGTGGTGCGGCTGGATGACGCGGGCATGTCGGTGCAGATGGCCGAATACGTGTGCCACGCCGTGATTCGCCACTTCCGCGAATTCGATGGTTACGAGGCCGACGTGAAAGCGGGCAAGTGGTCGTACCGCAAGCCGCGCGACCGGCAGGATTTCCCGGTCGGTGTGATGGGGCTGGGTGTGCTGGGCGAGCGCGTGGCCAAAGCGCTGCGGGTGTTTGACTTCCCGGTGCATGGCTGGAGCCGCACCCCCAAGGCCATTGAAGGCGTGATGACCTACAGCGGTGAGGTGGGTTTTGAGACCTTCCTGTCGTCCAGCCGGGTGCTGGTGAACCTGCTGCCGCTGACCGCCGATACCCAAGACATTCTCAACCGCGACACGCTCGGCAAACTGAAACCTGGCGGCTACCTGATCAACGTGGCGCGCGGCGCGCACCTGGTCGAAGCCGACCTGCTCGCGCTGCTGGAGAGTGGCCACCTGGCCGGTGCCATGCTGGACGTGTTCCGCACCGAGCCGCTGCTGGCTGAACACCCGTTCTGGCACCACCCCAAGATAACAGTCACCCCGCACACGTCTGCACGCACGTTGCGCGATGAAAGCATCGCGCAGATCGCGGGCAAGATCCGCGCGCTCGAGGCGGGCCAGCCGATTGCAGGCGTGGTGGATCCCGTGCGCGGTTATTGACGACGACCCTCACCCCAGCCCTCTCCCGCTGAGCGGGAGAGGGGGTAAAGCCCTTCGGAGACCTCCATGACCAACCCATCAAAAGTCCGCCTCATCGACGTCGGCCCGCGCGACGGCCTGCAAAACGAAAAGCAGCCGGTGCCCGCCGCGGTCAAGATTGAGCTGGTGCACCGCTTGCAGGCGGCCGGCCTGAAAGAGATTGAAGTCACCAGCTACGTCAGCCCGAAGTGGGTGCCGCAGATGGCCGACAACCACGAGGTGATGCAAGGCATCACGCGCGTGCCGGGCGTGCGCTACTCGGTGCTCACGCCCAACCTCAAGGGCTTCGAGGCGGCCCTGCTCGACCAGCCGGACGAGATCGTGGTGTTCGGCGCCGCCAGTGAGGCCTTCAGCCAGAAGAACATCAACTGCTCGATGGCCGAGAGCATCGAGCGTTTCGCGCCGGTGGTGGAAGCGGCGCTGGCGGCAGGTATTGCGGTGCGCGGCGCCATGAGCTGCACCGTGGGTTGTCCGTACGAAGGCGACATTGCGCCCGAGCGCGTGGCGTATCTGGCGGGGCTGATGAAAGGCATCGGCGTGCAGCGCGTGGATGTGGCCGACACCATCGGCGTGGGCACGCCCAAGCGCGTGCAGGCCGCCATCGAGGCGACGCTCAAGCATTTCGACATCGACCACATCAGCGGTCACTTTCACGACACCTACGGCCAGGCGCTGTCCAACACGCTGGCCGCGCTGCAGCTGGGCGTGTGGAACTTCCAGTCGTCGGTGGCCGGGCTGGGCGGCTGCCCTTACGCCAAGGGCGCCACGGGCAACGTGGCCACCGAAGATGTGGTCTATCTGCTGCACGGCATGGGCATTGAAACCGGGATTGACCTGGACGCACTGGTGGACGCCGGCCAGTTCATCAGCGACCACCTGGGCCGCCCCAGCGGCTCGCGCGTGGCGCGGGCCTTGCTGGCCAAGCGCCAGGGTTGAGCGCGATGGACCTGAACGTCTGGCTCGCTTTTTTCGCCGCTTCCTGGGTCATCGCCATTTCGCCCGGCTCGGGCGCGGTGCTGTCCATGAGCCACGGCCTGGCCTACGGTGTGCGCCAGAGCAGCGCCACCATCGCAGGCCTGCAGCTGGGGCTGGCGGTCATTTTGTTGATCGCGGGCGTGGGTGTGGGAGCGCTCTTGCTGGCGTCGGCCACCGCGTTCACGGTGGTCAAGGTGTTGGGCGCGGCTTACCTGATATGGCTCGGCCTGAAGCAGTGGCGTTCGCCCGTGGACGCGCAGGCGCCCGCCGCTGGCACCGCGCTGGTGAAGCACCCCGGCTTGCCCACGGTGCGCGAGCGGGTGTTGACCGGTTTCATGACCAATGTGACCAACCCCAAAGGCATCGTGTTCATGGTGGCGGTGTTGCCGCAGTTCATTGACCCCAACCGCCCGCTCTGGCTGCAGTTGCTGATTCTGTTGGTGACGTCGATCGGGGTGGACCTGGTGGTGATGCACGGCTATGCGTTTTTGGCCTCGCGCGCGCAGCGCTGGCTGGCCACCGCCAAAGCCCGGCGGGCACAAAACCGCGTGTTTGGCGGCGTGCTGATGGCCATGGGCGCCAGCCTGATCATGGTGAAACGCGCCGGCGCCTGACCCCACGCCACCCGGGTTGGTAGCGCCCCGCTACCATTGCCGCCCATGAGTGAAGCAAATTTGACCCTCACAGAACAGCCCGCCGGCGTGCAGCGCGTCACTGCCGAACTGGCTGCATTGGGCCATCCCCACGCCCCCGTGATGCTGAGCGACGCCGCACGCACCGCACAGCAGGCGGCCGACGCGCTGGGCGTGTCCTTGGGTCAGATCGCCAAAAGCATCATCTTTCGCCGCAAAAACCACCCGGCCGGTGACGACGTGGCCGTGCTCGTCATCACCTCGGGCGACCTGCGCGTGGACGAGAAAAAGGTGCAGGCCATCGTGTGCGCAGCGGGTGGCAAGCTGGGCCGTGCCGATGCCGAGTTTGTGAAGACCAAGACGGGTTTTTCCATTGGCGGTGTGTCGCCGCTGGCGCACGCCACCCCGCCAGTCACGCTGATCGACGACCAGCTGTTCCGTTTCGACGAAATCTGGGCCGCCGCGGGCCACCCGCACGGCGTGTTTCGCCTGAGCCCGAGCGACCTGCAAACCCTGACCGGCGCGCCCGTGCACGATGTGACCGCACCACCGCCCGCCCAGCCCACCCCAACATGACCACCCCACTGATCAACCTGCGCGATGCGCGCGAGCACCACCCCGGCCCTGGCGTGCCGTCACCGTGCGTGTCCATTTGCGAACTGAACGAACGCGACGGCAGCTGCAAGGGCTGCTACCGCACGCTGCAGGAAATTGCCGCCTGGAGCGCGCTGAGCGACGCCGACAAGCTGGTGGTGTGGGAACGCATTGAAGCGCGCCAAACCGCCTGACGAAAGCCAGCCCATGAGTACCGACACCCTGCACGACATCGCGTTTTATTACGACCCGATTTCCCCTTACGCCTACCTCGCGTTTGAGCGGCTGCCCGAAGCGCTCATGGGCCACAGCGTGTGTGTGCGCTACAAGCCGGTGCTGTTTGCGGCGTTGCTCAAGGCCAATGGCCAGCTGGGCCCGGTCGAAATACCCGCCAAGCGCGACTGGACCTACCGCCAGGTGAGCTGGCTGGCGCAGCACCACGGTGTGCCGCTGGATTTGCCCGCGGCCCACCCGTTCAACCCGCTGGCGCTGCTGCGCCTGGGGCTGGCCACCGCCACCGACGACGCACCCGGCGAGACCAACCGCTACGTTACCGGGCAGCTGTTTCACCACGTGTGGCGCGGTGGCCAGAGCGCCACCGACGCCACCCGGCTCGGCGCTTTGCAAACGCTGCTGCAAGACCACATGGCGCAGCGCCACAAACCCTGGCCCGATGCGCAGTGGCCTGACAGCGAGGTGGTGAAGCAGCGCCTGCGCGCCAACACCGACGAAGCCTTGGCGCTGGGGCTGTTTGGCGTGCCCGCGCTGGTGGTGAATGGCCACACCTTCTGGGGCCTGGATGCCTTGCCCATGCTGCGGGCATACCTGGACGGTGATGCGTGGTTTGCGTCCGGCGCCTGGGACGCCGCCGCTCGCCTGCCGGTGGGTGTAAGGCGCAGCTGACGGGCCATTCACGCAGGGAAGGCGTCTGCCAGCGACAGCACATGCCCCATGCCTGCCGCTTCATAGCCTTTCAGCGCCGCCACACGCGACACAAATGCGGGCGACTGCAGTACCGCCAGCACAGGCTGTATTTCAGCGCGCACAAGAGCCTCGGTGGGCAGTGCAAAAAAATAGCGCTCTTTCAGCAGCGGAATGAAATGCAGGCCGAAGCGGTGTGCGGCGGTCTGCACGCCCATGCCCACGTCGGCCATGCCGCTGGCCACAAACGCTGCCACGGCCGCGTGGGTGAGCTCGGTGTTTTCAAAGCCGCTCACCTGGCGCGGCGCAATGCCGTGGCGCTGCAGCAGCAACTCGGTCAACACACGGGTGCCCGAGCCCTCGGGGCGGTTCACAAAACGCAGGTCGCGCCGCTTCAGGTCGTCCAGCCCACGAATACCCAGCGGGTTGCCCGGCGCCACAAACAGGCCCTGGGTGCGCACCGCCAAGTGCACCAGCTGGTGGGCGCCAGGGCGCAGCAGTTGCAGGTAGCGCTGGGCGGCGGCCTGCTGAAATTCGCCCAGCGGCACATGAAAGCCCGCTAGGTCGCAGTCGCCTTGCGCCAGAGCCGCCACCGCCTCCAGGCTGTTGCGGTAGCGCAGTTCCACCGCCACCCGCCGCGTGGCCAGTTGCTCGCGCAGGGCCGCCACCGCAAAACCGTGGCTGGCGTGCAGCCGGGGCACCGGGTGGGTTTGGTGCCGCACGCGGCCCAGCTCGCCTTCCAGCTCGGCGGCCAGCGATTCCAGCAGCGGCTGCAGGCGCGCGCCAATGCGGGTGTCGGCCCAGATGAGTTGTTGACCCAGCGCGGTAAGTGCCGAGCCGCGGCCCCGCCCGCGTGTCAACAGCGGCTGGCCCAGCAGGGTTTCGGCCTGTTGCAACAGCCCCCATGCGTGCCGGTAAGACAAGCCCACCTCGCGCCCGGCCTGGGCGATGCTGCCCGACGACTGCACGGCGGCCAGCAACTGCAGCAGGGCGTTGGCATTCAGGGCTTCGGCGCCTTCGTGGCCGATGTGCCATTGGGGTTGCAGGGTGATGCGCAGCATGGTGGGGAGTGGTTTTGTGTTCTGGGTGTGCGCTGACTTTATGAAATTATGAACATATTTAAACCGGCGCCCGGTGCTACGCTGAAAACATGTCAAGCACACCCCATGAGCCCACTGCTGGCCGCACGCCCCAGGTCATTCCTATTCGCGCCGTTGAGCCCCCCCGCGCCCGCCCGCGCTACGCACCCAAGGGCCGGCAGGTGTCGCCCGCGGCCCGCGAGCGCGTGGCCGCGTTGTGCGCGGGGCTGGAGCCCCGTGCCGACCTGCTGATCGAGCACCTGCACCGCCTGCAAGACGCCGAGCGCGCCCTGCGCCACGGCCACCTGGCGGCACTGGCCGAGCGCCTGCGCCTGAGCCAGGTGGAGGTGTTTGAGGTGGCGAGCTTCTACCACCACTTCGAGGTGGTGGACGACGATGCCCCGGTGGCCGCCACCGTGGTGCGGGTGTGCACCAGCCTGTCGTGTGCCATGGCGGGTGGTGACAGCTTGTTGAGCGATTTGCAGGCGCGGCTGGCAGGCAACGCTGCCGTGCGGGTGCAGGCCGCGCCGTGCATCGGCCAGTGTCACCAGGCGCCTGCGGCGTGTGTGGGCCAGCGCCAGCTGCCCCATGCCAGCGTGGACGCGGTCAACGACCTGCTGGCGCGCGGCGAAACCGGAGCGCGCCAGCTGCCCGAGCCGGTGGCTTCTGAACTGCCGCAATTGCAGCGCCTGCTGTCTGGCGCGCTCACGCCCGACGAGGTGCTGGCCGAGCTAAAGGCCTCTAACCTGCGCGGCCTGGGTGGTGCGGGTTTTCCAGCCTGGCGCAAATGGGAAACCGTGCGCGCGCAGCCCGGGCCGCGCTACATGGTCGTCAATATCGATGAGGGCGAAGTCGGCACCTTCAAAGATGGCCATGTGCTCACCAGCCTGCATGGCGGCGCGCCGCAGGTTGTAGAGGGCATGCTGATCGCCGCGCTGGTGGTGGGTGCTGAGCGCATCTGGCTGTATTTGCGCGACGAATACCACGACGCGCGGGGCCTGCTGGCGCGCGAGTTGGTGGCGCTGCGCATCCGGTTGCAGGGCCTGGCGGCGCAATACCCTGGCTACACACCGCCGCAGATCGAGCTGCGCCGGGGGGCGGGCGCCTACATCTGCGGGGAAGAGTCGGCGCTGATCGAGTCGCTGGAAGGCAAGCGCGGCCTGCCGCGCCTGCGCCCGCCCATCGTGGCCACGCACGGCGTGTTTGGCCGGCCCACGCTGGCCCACAACCTGGAAACGCTCTGGTGGCTGCCCGACATTGTGGCCAAGGGCGGTGCCTGGCTGGCGGCGCAGGGCCTGCGCGGGCGCAGCGGATTGCGGCGTTTCTCGGTCTCGGGCCGCGTGCGCCAGCCCGGCGTTTACCTGGCGCCGGCGGGCATCACGCTGCGCGAGCTGGTGGAGCAGCACGCCGGCGGCATGGCCGAGGGCCATACGCTCTACGCCTACTTGCCCGGTGGCGCTTCGGGCGGCATTTTGCCGGCGGCGCTGGCCGATGTGCCGCTGGACTTTGACACCCTGGCCGAGCACGGCGCGTTCATCGGTTCCATGGCGGTGGTGGTGCTCGGCCAGCACGACACGGCGCGCGGCGCTGCGCTCAACCTGATGCAATTTTTTGAACACGAGTCGTGCGGCCAGTGCACGCCGTGCCGCGCCGGCACCACCAAGGCCGTGGCGCTGATGCAGGCCCCGGTGTGGGACGCGTCTCTGCTCGGCGAGCTCTCGCAGGTGATGCGCGACGCCTCCATTTGCGGCCTGGGCCAGGCCGCGCCCAACCCGGTGGACGCGGTGCTGCGCTACTTTGCACACGAAGTGAACGGCAGTAACGCCAACGCCACCGACTCCACCGCCGCTGAGGTGACCGCATGAATGCCGCAGACCTGTCCGAAAATCAGGCCCCTGTGGCCTTCACGCTCAACGGCCAGCCGGTGGAAGCTGCGCCGGGCGAAAGCCTTTTGAAGGTGGCGCAGCGCGTGGGCGTGGCCATTCCCCACCTGTGCCACACCGATGGCCTGCGCAGCCCCGGCAACTGCCGCGCCTGCGTGGTGGAGGTGGCGGGCGAACGCGTGCTGGCACCTTCGTGTTGCCGCTCACCGCAGCCAGGCATGGTGGTGTCCACCCAAAGCCCGCGCGCCATCGCCGCCCAAAAGACCGTGCTCGAACTCTTGTTGTCTGACGCGCCCAACACCCAGGCGCTCAAGCACGACAGCGAGCTGGCCCACTGGGCGCAGGTGGCCGGCGCTCAGCCCGGGCGTTTCCCGGCGCGCGCGCCGGTGCCGTCAGACACCAGCCACCCGGCCATGGCGGTCAACCTGGACGCCTGCATCCAGTGCACGCGCTGCATCCGCGCCTGCCGCGAGACGCAGGGCAACGACGTGCTGGGCCTGGCGTTTCGCGGCGGCCATGCGCAGATCGTGTTTGACCAGGGCGACCCCATGGGTGCCAGCACCTGCGTGGCTTGCGGTGAATGTGTGCAGGCCTGCCCCACCGGTGCCATTGCCCCCGCCAATGGTGCGTACGCCAAGGCTTCGCAGCAGCAGGTGGATTCGCTCTGCCCGTTTTGTGGCGTGGGCTGCCAGCTGACCTACTTTGTGTCCGACGGAAAGATCGAACACGTAGAAGGCCAGGCCGGCCCGGCCAACGAAGGCCGACTGTGTGTGAAAGGCCGTTTTGGTTTTGACTACGCCCACAGCCCAGAGCGCTTGACCAAGCCGCTGATCCGCCGCTCCGACGCACCCAAAGACCCGCTCAACGTGATGCGCCGCGACTGGCGCGAACTGTTCCGCGAGGCCAGCTGGGACGAAGCGCTGTACGCTGCTGCTGCCGGCTTCCAGCGCGCAATGCTCAGTACCACCGCGCGCGGGCGCCTGGGGCCGGTGGCGGGCTTCGGTTCGGCCAAGGGCACCAACGAAGAGGCCTACCTGTTCCAGAAACTCATCCGCACCGCGTTTGGCACGCACAACGTGGACCACTGCACCCGGCTGTGCCATGCCTCCAGCGTGGCCGCGCTGATGGAAGGCCTGGGGTCGGCCGTGGTCACCAACCCGCTGCGCGATGTGCAGCACGCCGACTTCGTGCTCATCATCGGCGCCAACCCGGCGCAAAACCACCCGGTGGGTGCCACCTGGATCAAGAACGCAGTGAAAAAAGGCACGCGGCTGGTGCTGGCCGACCCGCGCCGAACCGAGCTGGCCCGCATCGCGTGGAAGCACCTCGGCTTTCAGCCGGGCACCGACGTGGCCTTGCTCAATGCGATGCTGCACACCATCGTTTTTGAAGGCCTGGCGAACACCGCTTACATCGAGCAGCACACGCTGGACTTTGCCCAGCTCAAGGCCCATGTGGCCGACTTTTCGCCCGAAGCCATGGCACCGGTGTGCGGCATCGACGGCGCCACCTTGCGCGAGGTGGCCCGCGCCTACGCCACCGCAGGCAACAGCATGATTCTGTGGGGCATGGGCGTGAGCCAGCACACCCACGGCACCGACAACGCGCGCTGCCTCATCGCCCTGTCGCTCATCACCGGCCAGATTGGGCGCCCCGGCACCGGCTTGCACCCGCTGCGCGGGCAAAACAACGTGCAGGGCGCGAGCGACGCGGGCCTGATTCCCATGGTGTTGCCCGACTACCAGCGCGTGAGCGAGCCCACCGTGCGCGCCCAAGCCGAACAGCTCTGGGGTGTGCCGCCCGGCACGCTGGGCAGCGAGCCCGGCCTGACCGTGGTGGAAATCGTCAACGCGGCTTTTGACGGGCAGATCCGCGCCATGCTGGTCCAGGGCGAAAACCCCGCCATGAGCGACCCCGACGCGACCCATGCCCGCGAGGCCCTGGCCCGGCTGCAGCATCTGGTGGTGCAGGACATCTTTTTGACCGAGACCGCCAGCCTGGCCGACGTGGTGCTGCCCGCCACCGCCTGGCCTGAGAAAACCGGCAGCGTGACCAACACCGACCGCTGCGTGCAGCTCGGCCGCAAGGCTGTGCCGGCGCCCGGTGAGGCGCGGGCCGACGCCTGGATCACCGAACAACTGGCGCAGCGCCTTGGCCTGGGCTGGGCCTACGCCGTGGCGCCCGACGGCACGGCCAGCGCGCAAGCCAGCGAAGGCGTTGGCGCCGTGTTTGAAGAAATGCGCGCGCTCATGCCCAGCATCGCTGGCCTGTCGTGGGCGAGGCTGCAGCGCGAGGGCGCCGTCACCTACCCGGTGGCCCACGAAAACGATCCCGGCCACGCGGTGGTGTTCACCGACCAGTTCCCCACGCCCACCGGCAAGGCCCGGCTGGTGCCCGCCGCGCTCACGGCGCCGGCCGAAACGCCCGATGCCGACTACCCGATGGTCCTCATCACCGGGCGCCAGCTGGAACACTGGCACACCGGCAGCATGACGCGGCGCAGCCAGGTGCTGGACGCGGTGGAGCCCGGCCCCGTGGTCAGCCTGCACCCCGACACAGCCGCCCGCAGCGGCCTGGCCGCAGGCGACAACGCCCGGGTGCAATCGCGCCGTGGCAGCGTGGTGCTGGCGGTGCGGCTGGACCAGGGCATGCCACCCGACACCGCGTTCATCCCGTTTGCCTACGCCGAGGCCGCCGCCAACCTGCTGACCAACCCCGCGCTCGACCCGGTGGGCAAGATCGCAGAGCTGAAATACTGCGCGGTCAAGGTGTGTGCGGCCACCGTCTGAGTCAGCTGGCGGGCCGTCTCTTGATACGTCTCAAGCCCCCCGCGTCCCTGGACCGGTAAGATGTTTCTTCGTGGTGGCCGGGCGTTCAACCCCGCTCGGTCACCGGTCATGCCTTCACCCATCCGGAGATCCGCCATGTTCAAAAAAATTCTCGTGCCCACCGACGGCTCCTCGCAAGCGGCCCTCGCGGCCAGCACCGCTGCACAACTGGCCAAAAGCCAGGGCGCCCAGGTGATTGGCGTGTACGTGATCGACCCGTTTCCCTACATCGGCATTGGCGATGCGTCGGCCGTGGGTCTGCAGGCCTACCTGACCGAAGCCAAGGCCGCTGCAGGCCAGGCGCTGGACGCGGTGGGCAAGGTGTGTGCCGCCGAAGGCGTGGCCTTTGCCGGCGACACCATTGAGCGCAACGTGGTGTACGAAGGTATTCTGGAAACCGCAGCAGCCGAAGGCTGTGACCTGGTCGTCATGGGTTCCCACGGCCGCCAGGGCATCAAGGCGCTCATCCTGGGCAGCGTGGCGCAAAAAGTGCTCACACACGCCAAAGTGCCGGTGCTGATCGTCAAGTCCTGAGCGGTAGAGCCCGCGCGCGGCACAGTGGCGAGGCGCCGGAGCCCGCAAGGGGTCCTCGCACCTGTGGAGCGTGGGCCCTTTTCTTCAGCGCCGAAACCGCCCAGAGGCGTCCACGATGGACAGATCAGCGAAATCCAGACCGGTGTGGTTGCTGGCGCTGTAGCTGATCGACAGTCCGCCCATGTTGAAATTGCGAATGGACTCCAGCGCGTCGCGCAGCGCGGTTGGTGTTGGGTTGGGGCCGGCACGGCGCAGGCCTTCCACCAGCACCTTGGCTGCGGCGTAGCCTTCCATCATGGCGGGCGACACGCCGTCCAGCCCCTTGGCTTTGGCCAGGTCCATCGCTTCCTTGATCAGCGGAAAAGCCACCGAACGTTCGTTGGGGAACACCTGGGTCACGATCACGCCGCGAGCGTGTTCGCCCAGCAGCTTGATGAAGCCATCGGACGCGTTGTTGGACAACGTGACCACCTGCGCCCGTGAGCCTGCAGCGCGCACCGCTTTCACCGCGTTGGCGGTGTTGCCAGCAGAGCCGATCACCATCACCGCCTGCGCGTTGCTTTGGTGGACCCGAGGGGCCAGCGCAGAAAAGTCGGGCTTGTCGCGAGGAAACTTCGCTTGCAGCACTGGTTTCAAGCCTGCCTTGTCAAACCCCTTGAGGGCACCCGCAGCCGAGTCGGCACCAAAGGAGTCGTCGGTTTCCAGCAAGGCGATGCGGGTGATGCCGATGCTGGCCAGGTGCTCGATGGCCTTGGCCGCTTCGCGCTGGTAGGTGGCGCGCACGTTGAACACCCAGGGGTTGACCGGCTCGTGCAACACCATGGCGCCGGTGCTGGGGCCCACCAGCGGCACCTTGAGCTCGGCCAGCAGGGGCAGCAGCGCTTGCGAGTGGGGTGTGCCCCGGTTCAGAAACAGCGCCAGCACGCCGCGCTGGGTGACCAGCTCGCGGGCCACCTCGACCGTCACCTTCGGGTCGAACTTGTCATCCACCGAAATCAGCTCCACCTGTTGGCCGTTGATGCCGCCCCGCGCATTCACCGCATCCAGGTAGAGCTTGGCGCCGTCGGTGTTTTCTTTCACGCCCGCAGCCACCGAGCCGGTAAAGCCCGAAGGCTGGCCAATGCGCAGCTGGGCCCATGCGGGGGTGCTCAGGGTGAGGCAAAGGGCCAGGCCCGCGGCCAGCGATGCGACCCCCGAGGGGTTTGTTCTTGTCATGTTTACGTCTCCAACGATAGAACCAGTTTAGGAAGGACTCCTTGTCGTGAAATTGTGGATATGACGTACAGGGCCGCTGGGTTGGCTGCGGCTCCGTAGAATGTTTGGCTCCCCCACTGGAGCCTCTGCATGTCCGACGCTTTCCCGCCCGCCGATCCCTCAGTCGCTGCCACCCCGTCTTCATCCGTTGCGCCTGGCGACGCCGATGGCAACCGCTCTGCCGAAGGCGGCACCGGGCTGATCCGCATCCGCGGCGCCCGCCAGCACAACCTGAAGAACATCGACCTCGACATCCGCACCGGCGAGCTCACGGTGGTCACCGGGCCCAGCGGCTCGGGCAAGTCCAGTCTGGTGTTTGACACGCTGTTTGCCGAAGGCCAGCGCCGCTACGTGGAAACCTTCAGCGCCTACGCGCGCCAGTTTCTCGACCGCATGGACAAGCCGGCCGTGGACCGGGTGGACGGCGTGCCGCCCGCGATCGCCATCGACCAGACCAACCCGGTGCGCAGCTCGCGTTCCACTGTTGGCACGATGACCGAGCTGAACGACCACCTGAAGCTCTTGTTCGCGCGCGGCGCCGATCTTTTTGACCGCGACACCGCGTTGCCAGTGCGGCACGATTCGCCGGAGTCGATCTATGCCGAGCTGCAGAAGCGCTGTGTGGGATTCACCGCCGGGCCGCCCCAAGGTGAATCAGCCCTCTCGGGGGGCAGCGAACCACGCGCAGCGGGGAGCGTGGGGGCAAATGGTTCCGATCCAAGGTTGGTGGTCACGTTTCCAGTCGAATTGCCTGCCAGCACCACGCCCGAAGAAATCGAACAATGGCTTTCCGCCAGCGGCTACACCCGCGTGCAGGCCGAGCGCACCGTGCAGCGTGCGGCACCCGCACCCGATGCGAAGACCGCCAAAACCACCAAGTCCAAAGCGGCCAAGGGCGCCGCCGCCAGCGAAATGGTGAAGGTGCTCGACGTGGTGGCCGACCGCTTCCGCATCGGCACAGCCGAGCCCGCGCGCGTGATGGAAGCCATCGAAGCAGGACTCAAGCGGGGCAGCGGCAAGCTGATGGTCTATGTGTTGCCGGAAGAGGGCGCTGAACACATTTGGAAGTTTTCAACCGGCCTGCATTGCCCCGAAAGCGACATCCGCTACACCGACCCCGCGCCGTCGATGTTTTCGTTCAACTCGGCCGTGGGCGCCTGTGAGGCCTGTCGGGGCTTTGGCCGCGTCATCGGGGTGGACTACGGCCTGGTGATTCCCAACGACAAACTCACGCTGCGTGGCGGCGCCATCAAGGTGTTTCAAACGCCGGCCTGGAAAGAGGCGCAAGACGACCTGATGCGGCACGCCGAAGCGGCGGGCATTCCACGCGACACGCCCTGGAACAAGCTCACGCCCGAGCAGCAGCATTGGGTGAAAACGGGCTCGCCCAACTGGAACGGCAAGTGGAACCAGCACTGGTTTGGTGTGGACCGCTTCTTTGAATACCTGGAAAGCAAGGCCTACAAGATGCACATCCGCGTGCTCTTGTCCAAGTACCGCAGCTACACCGAATGCCCCAGCTGCGGCGGCGCACGCTTGAAGACGGACAGCCTGTTGTGGCGCATCGGCACCAAAGCCCAGGCCGACGCGGTGCTGCCGCCCGAAAAACGCTATTTGCCCAAGGGCGTGAAATGGTCGCGCGCGCAGCTCGAAACCTTGCCCGGCCTGTGCCTGCACGACCTGATGCTGCTGCCGCTGGACAAGCTGCGCGTGTTTTTTGCCGCACTAGACAAGACGCTGGTCCCGGCGGGCTCGGACCTGGCCGGTGCCGGCCAGGCGCAGGCGGTGCGCCTGCTGTTTGAAGAAATCAACACCCGCATCCGCTACCTGTGCGAGGTCGGTATTGGCTACCTCACGCTGGACCGCCAGAGCCGCACTTTGAGCGGTGGCGAGGTGCAGCGCATCAACCTCACCACCGCGCTCGGCACCTCGCTGGTGAACACGCTGTTTGTGCTGGACGAGCCGAGCATTGGCCTGCACCCGCGCGACATGGCGCGCATCAACGAGGCCATGCTGCGCTTGCGCGACGCGGGCAACACGCTGGTGGTGGTGGAGCACGACCCGGCCGTGATGCTGGCCGCTGACCGCCTGATCGACATGGGCCCTGGCCCGGGCGAGCGCGGCGGGCAAATTGTGTTTGACGGCACGCCCGAAGCCATTCGCAGCGCCGACACGCTGACCGGCGCCTACCTGGGCGCACGCAAAACGGTGGGCATGGGCTTCAAGCGCATGGTGACCGACAGCACGCACCGGCTCATTTTGGAAGGCGCGCGCGAGCACAACCTGCAAAACGTGTCGGTTGAATTCCCGCTGCAGCGCCTGGTCGTGGTCACCGGTGTGTCGGGCTCGGGCAAGTCCAGCCTCATTCAGGACGTGCTGGCCCCCGCGCTGCTGCGCCACTTCGGCAAGTCCACCGACGCGCCCGGCGCACACGACCGCCTGCTGGGCGCCGACCACCTGAGTGAGGTGGTGTTTGTGGACCAGTCGCCCATTGGCAAGACCGCACGCTCCAACCCGGTGAGCTATGTGGGCGCCTGGGACGCCATCCGCGCGCTGTTTGCCGACGCCCCGCTGTCGCGCCAGCGCAGCTACACCGCCAGCAAGTTCAGCTTCAACAGCGGCGACGGGCGCTGCCCCACCTGCGGCGGCTCGGGCTTTGAGCACGTGGAAATGCAGTTCCTGAGCGACGTGTATTTGCGCTGCCCGGACTGCGACGGCAAGCGCTACCGGCCCGAGGTGCTGGAAGTCAAGATTGAGCGTGGCACGCGCAGCTTCAACGTGGCCGACGTGCTGAACCTCACCGTGAGCGAAGCGGCGGCGCTGTTTGCGGGCGACCGCGAAGTCATTCGTGCGCTGCAGCCCATCGTGGACGTGGGCCTGGAATACGTGAAGCTCGGCCAGCCGGTGCCCACGCTCTCGGGCGGTGAAGCCCAGCGCCTGAAGCTTGCGGGCTTTCTGGCCGAAGCCGCCAAAACGGCCAGCGCCAGCCGCCAGCCGTTGTCGCGCAAGGGCACGCTGTTTCTGTTTGACGAACCCACCACGGGCTTGCACTTTGACGACATCGCCAAGCTCATGCGCAGCCTGCGCAAGCTGCTGGACGCTGGGCATTCGCTGATCGTGATCGAGCACAACCTGGACGTGATCCGCGCCGCCGACTGGCTGGTTGACCTGGGCCCCGAAGGCGGCGTGGCGGGTGGCCTGATCGTGACCGAAGGCACACCGGAAGAAGTGCGGCTGCACCCCACCAGCCACACGGCCAAGGCGCTGCGCGACTACGCGGCATCCATGGGCGAGGTGCATGCGGTGCACGAAGGTCGGTTGACCGATTACCTGCAGCAGCCCCAGCGCCAGCACGCGGCGGCGGAGCGCCAGGCGGGCCACAGCAACGCCATTCGCATCGTCAACGCCAAAGAGCACAACCTCAGAAACCTGAGCGTGGACATTCCGCGCGGCCAGTTCAACGTCATTTCGGGCGTGAGCGGTTCCGGCAAGTCCACGCTGGCCTTCGACATTTTGTTCAACGAGGGCCAGCGGCGTTACCTTGAATCGCTCAACGCCTACGCGCGCAGCATCGTGCAGCCGGCCGGCCGGCCCGAGGTGGACGCGGTGTATGGCATTCCGCCCACGGTGGCCATTGAGCAGCGGCTTTCGCGCGGCGGGCGCAAGAGCACGGTGGGCACCACCACCGAGGTTTGGCACTTTCTGCGCCTGCTGTATGTGAAGCTGGGCACCCAGCATTGCGTGCACGACGGCGCAGCCGTGATGCCGCAAAGCCCCGACAGCATCGCCGCCGCCATTCTTCAGCGCTACAAGGGCCAGCACATTGGCCTGCTGGCGCCGCTGGTGATCAACCGCAAAGGCGTTTACACCGAGCTGGCCGACTGGGCTCGCCCGCGCGGCCACACCCACCTGCGGGTGGACGGCGAGTTTCTGCCCACCACCGGCTTCCCGCGCATCGACCGCTTCAAGGAGCACACCATTGAACTGCCGGTGGCCGACGGCGTGGTGAACCCCGCCGACGAAGCCTGGCTGCGCACGCAGCTCACCAAGGCGCTGGAAATTGGCAAAGGGCAGGTGCATGTGTTGCACCCGCTCGATGGCCTGGCCCAGGCGCTGGCCGACGGCACCACCACCGTGGGGCTGGGCCGGCTGGAGGTGTTTTCGACCACCCGCGCCTGCCCGGTGTGCGCCACCAGCTACCCCGAACTGGACCCGCGCCTTTTTTCATACAACAGCAAACACGGCTGGTGCCCCGACTGCGTGGGGACCGGTCTGGCGCTCTCGCGCGAGCAGCGCAAGGCGCTGGACGACTCGGTGCGCGACGACAAAGAGCGCGGCCGCGAGCAGAGCTTTGCCGAGCCCGAGGTGGAAGACCTGGTGGACCAGCCTTGTCCCAGCTGCGAGGGCACGCGCTTGAACGCACAGGCCCGCGCCGTGCGGTTCGGCGCCTATGCGAAGACCGGTCAGGCCGGTCTGGGCATCACCGATGTGGCGCGCCTGTCGGTCAGCGAAGTCCGCGCGTGGGTGCAGGGCTTGCTGAAAGTGGACGTGTTGACGAGCCGCGAAGCCGACATCGCGCGCGATCTGCTGCCCGAGATCGAAAGCCGCCTGGCTTTCCTGGAAGAAGTGGGCCTGAACTACCTCACGCTCGACCGTGGCGCACCCACCCTCAGCGGTGGCGAGGCCCAGCGCATCCGCCTGGCGGCGCAGCTGGGCAGCAATTTGCAAGGCGTGTGTTACGTGCTCGACGAGCCCACCATTGGCCTGCACGCGCGCGACAACGCGATTTTGCTCAACGCGCTGCACAAGCTCGGCGACATGGGCAACACCCTGGTGGTGGTGGAGCACGACGAAGACACCATCCGCCGCGCCGACCACATCATCGACATTGGCCCCAGCGCCGGCAAACGCGGTGGGCGGGTGGTGGCGCAGGGGTCGGTGGCCGACCTGTCGGCGAACGAAGAGTCCGTCACCGGGCGCTACCTGCTGCACGCCATGAAGCACCCGCTGCAACCAAGGCGGCTTGTGTCTACTGCGGCTGGCGAGGTGGCGACAGCTGAAAAGGGGTCAGATCCAGATTCAGGACAGTCCCCTCAACGGAGCGCGAAACGCAATTCGAAATCGGGCTCTGACCCCATTTCAGCGACTTCAACGCCCACACCTCTTGCGTCCACCCCCCTCGACAACCACTGGCTCGAAGTGCGTGGCGCCAAGCTGCACAACTTGCAAAACCTCACGGTCGCCGTGCCCCTGCAGCGCCTGGTGGTCGTCACCGGCGTCAGCGGCTCCGGCAAGTCCACCTTTGCCCGCGACGTGCTGCTCACCAACGCGGCAGCAGCCGTGTCGCAGCGCAGCACCTTCGCTGGCCGCCAGCAGTGGGACGCCGGCGAGCGCCCCACCTGGACCGGCTGCGACAAGCTCATTGGCTCCGAGGTGGTGGACCGCGTGCTGGAAGTCGACCAAACCCCCATCGGCAAAACCCCGCGCAGCTGCCCCGCGACCTACATCGGTTTCTGGGACACGGTGCGCAAGCTGTTTGCCGACACGCTGGAAGCCAAGGCGCGCGGCTACGGCCCGGGCCGCTTCAGCTTCAACACCGGCGAAGGCCGCTGCCCCGGCTGCGAAGGGCAGGGCATGCGCACCATCGAAATGAGCTTCTTGCCCGACGTGAAAGTGCCCTGCGAGGTCTGCCACGGTGCGCGCTTCAACCCCGAGACCCTGGCTGTGACCTGGAAGGGCAAGAGCATTGGCGACGTGCTGCAGATGGATGTGGACGAAGCGGTCGAATTTTTCGCCGCCATGCCCAACATCAGCCACCCGCTGCAGCTGCTGAAAGACGTGGGCCTGGGCTACCTTACGCTGGGCCAGCCCAGTCCCACGCTCAGCGGCGGCGAGGCGCAGCGCATCAAGCTCGTGACCGAGCTCAGCAAGGTGCGCGACGACATCGGACGGCGCGGCCAGAAGGCGCCGCACACGCTCTACGTGCTGGACGAGCCCACGGTGGGCCTGCACATGGCCGACGTGGAAAAACTCATTCGTGTGCTGCACCGCCTAGTGGACGGCGGCCACAGCGTGATCGTGATCGAACACGATCTGGACGTGATGGCCGAAGCCGACTGGATCATCGACCTGGGCCCCGAGGGCGGTGGTGGCGGTGGCCGTGTGGTGGCCGAAGCCCCTCCCGACGAGGTGGTGCGGCTGGACACGCACACCGGCCGGGTGCTGGGGCCAGTGCTGGCGCGGGTGTGAAACATCCGTTCGGGCTGAGCCTGTCGAAGCCCAATCGAGAGCGCCATTGAGCCCGTACCAAGTCATTCACATCCACCCCGACGCGCCGCACCAGCCAGCGCTGGGCGCGCCCTGCAACGGTTGCGGGGTGTGTTGTCTGGCTGAGCCTTGCCCGCTGGGTCAGGTGATCTCGCGCAAGCGAACGGGCGCTTGCGACGCGCTGCGTTGGGCAGACGCCGATTGCCTTTACCGTTGTGGCGCTATCAACGATGCCGAGGGCGTGCTGGGGCCGCGCTGGCGCTGGGCGGCACCGCTGCTGCGCCGGCTGGCGCGGCGCTGGATCGCGGCCGGTGTGGGTTGCGACGCTTCGCTGACCGCGCAGCGCCCTGACCAAGGGGCGCGCTGAAGCCGGATGGCCCGGCGGTGGTGCTCAGCGCAACGCCAGCCACGCCACGGCCAGCACCAGCGCCGCTGCGCCCCACAGCAGCATGCGGGTGCGCAGGCGCAGCACTTCCACGGCGCTGACCAGGCGCGCATTTTGTTCGGCCAGTTCGGCCAGTGTCTGGGTGAGCTGTTCTTGCGTCTCGGCTTGCCGGTCCAGCTGCACCTGGGCCGCAATCAACCGGTTTTTGAGTTCACCCAGGCTCGGCTGGGCCTCGCCCATCCAGTCGGCGGTGGCGGTTGTGGACACGGCGGGCGCGGGTTCGGTGCGCTGGCGGTCCATCAGCTTGCGTGCGGCGTTGAGCACCTTGGGCGCGTGCTCAATCACGTCGCCCCAGGGTATGACTTTGAGAGCCAGCAGCCAGGGAATGGCCATTGAAGGGTCCTTTCGGGTTTCAGAAAACGCTGTTGTATGAGCTTAACCCGTTGAAAACGTTGCACAGAGTTTGCTAAAGATCAACCCGGCGGATGGGCCTCGGCGTAACATCCAAAAATACGCATATACAAATAATTGGAGTCGCAATGGACTGGACAGGCTGGATTGAGAGCCGGGGCGAACCCAAGGTGCTGGCGCTTTGCGGCGTGCTGGTGGGGCTGGGCTTCGGCTTTTTTGCCCAGCGCTCGCGGTTTTGCCTGCGTGCGGCGGTCATTGAGTTTTGGCACGGCAAGTTTGGTGACAAGCTGGCGGTGTGGTTGCTGGCCTTTGCCACGGCGGTGGTGGGCGTGCAGCTGCTGGTGGTGTCGGGCGGGCTGGACGTGAGCACGGCGCGCCAGCTGTCGGCCCAGGGCAGCTTGTCGGGCGCTTTGCTGGGCGGGCTGATTTTTGGTGTGGGCATGGTCATGACGCGGGGTTGCGCCAGCCGCTTGCTGGTGCTGTCGGCCAACGGCAACCTGCGTGCCCTGCTGTCGGGGCTGATCTTTGCGGTGGTGGCCCAGGCTTCGCTGGGTGGGGTGCTGGCGCCGCTGCGCGAGGCCATGGCCAGCTGGTGGGTGGTGGACGGTGGCCCGGCGCGCAGCGTGTTGGCGCTGGTGGGTGCAGGCCCTTGGGATGGGCTGGTGTTTGCTGCGGTGTGGTTGATCACGGCGCTGTTTTTTGCGCACCACAGCGGCTGGGGCTTCTGGAAATGGGCGGGCGGCATCGGCACCGGGCTGATGGTGGCGCTGGCCTGGGCCGGCACCTACCAGGTGATGGCGAACTCGTTTGAGCCGGTGCAGATTCAGGGCCTCACCTTCAGCGGCCCTTCAGCCGAATGGCTGATGCGGGTGCTGAGCGAGCCCGGCGAGCCATGGACCTTTGGTCTGGGGCTCATGCCCGGGGTGTTTCTGGGCTCGCTGGTGGGTGCGCTGGTGGGCGGCGACTGGAAGCTGGAAGGCTTTGGCGGCGGCTACACCATGCCGCGGTACATCATCGGCGCGGTGCTGATGGGCTTTGGGTCGATGCTGGCCGGCGGCTGCGCCGTGGGCGCCGGTATGACGGGAGGCGCCATTTTTGCCGTGACGGCGTGGCTGACCTTGCTGGGCATGTGGGTGGGTGGCGGCCTGGCCGACCGGGTATTTGACCGCCCGCACCACAAGGTCGAGGCGCCCAGCGGTGCGGCGGTGGCGCAGCAGGCGCCTTGACGCCGGTGTGTTTGGCGCCCGCTGGCCGGTTCTCAGTGCTGTTCAGCCCGCGCGCGAGGCCAGCACGGCGTTCACCACCTCCGTAAAGCCGGCGCCGCGCTCGCCCGCCGTCACATAGCGGGGCTGGTGTGGCAGCTGGTGCCAGAAACGTGCCACATTGGCCACGCCCACGCTGTGGGGAAAACGGCCAAACATGCGGGCGTCGTTGGTGGAATCGCCCACGTACACCCACTGGTCCAGTTCCGCGTCGAGGTCGCGCCCGAGCTGTTGGCGCACGACCCAGCGGGCGCCTTCCAGTTTGTCATGTCCGCCTATCCAGCCGTTGATGTGGATGGAACTCACCGTGGCGTTGAGGCCCTGGTTTTGCATCAGCTGGACCACCCGCTGAATATCTGCTGCGGGTAGGTGGTGGTGTTCGCTGTGGTCAATGGCGATGTCGGTTTCTCGGCCCGCGCTGTCTTGTGCCAGGCGGGCGTGGGGCAGCTCGCTCAGAATGTGTGCGGCCACGGTTTGCAGCCGCTGGAAGTTGGCGCGGCGCGTGGTGGCGTCTTGCAAGTAACCGCGCTGCAGTTGCCCGGTGGGGCCCCTCCACAGCGCCACTGCGCCGTTTTCCGCCACGATGGCGTTCACCGGCCAGGCCAGGGCAAACGCTTCGCTCCACCCCGAGGGGCGCCCGGTGATGGCAAACACCGGCAGCCCTGCGGCCCGCAGCCGGTGCAGGGCGTCCAGCGCGTCAGGCGTGATGGCCCCTTCGGTGGTCAACGTGTCGTCAATGTCGGTCAGCACGCCGGCAATGCGCGCGCGGGCTGCTTGGGGCCAGCTGGAAAGGGGGGAATGGGCAAACTGGGGCATGAAAGCGCGCCAGTTTCGCACACACGCAAAAAGCCGGACTGCGCTAGAATTGCGGGATCCGAGGAGCGTTGCAGCGCACCCCTGGCCACCGGCCAGCGCGGGGCGTGAGGCTCGGAAATAAATGCAACGACGCTCATCCACCTCTGGTGCGATGGGCTTTTTTTTGCCCGCGTTTCGCGCCCAAGGTGGTTCATTCAACCTGTATTGGAGCGAACCATGAACGCACGCATTCCTTCCGCCCTCAACGCTGACTGCGTCATTGCCGACATTGGCCTGGCCGACTGGGGCCGCAAAGAAATCAAAATTGCCGAAACCGAAATGCCCGGCCTGATGGCCATCCGCGAAGAGTTCGCGGCCAAGCAGCCCCTGAAGGGCGCACGCATCACCGGTTCGCTGCACATGACCATTCAAACGGCCGTGCTGATCGAGACCCTGCAGGCGCTGGGTGCGCAAGTGCGCTGGGCTTCCTGCAACATCTTCTCGACGCAAGACCACGCCGCCGCGGCCATCGCCGCCGCCGGTACGCCGGTGTTCGCCATCAAGGGCGAAACCCTGGCCGACTACTGGGACTACACCCACCGCATCTTTGACTTTGGCGCCGCCGGCACCGAAGGCGAAGGCCCCAACATGATCCTGGACGACGGCGGCGACGCGACCTTGCTCATGCACCTGGGCAAGCGCGCTGAAAAAGACGCATCGTTGCTGGAGAACCCCACCAGCGAAGAAGAAACCTGCCTGTACGCCGCCATCAAGGCGAAGCTGGCCGAAGACGCCACCTGGTACAGCCGCAAGAGCGTCCAGATCATTGGCGTGACCGAAGAAACCACCACCGGCGTGCTGCGCCTGAACGAGATGTCGGCCAAGGGCTCGCTCATGTTCCGCGCCATCAACGTGAACGACTCGGTGACCAAGAGCAAGTTCGACAACCTGTACGGTTGCCGCGAGTCGCTGGTCGATTCGATCAAGCGCGCCACCGACGTGATGATCGCCGGCAAGGTGGCCGTGGTGGCCGGCTACGGCGACGTGGGCAAAGGCTCGGCCCAGGCCCTGCGCGCCTTGAGCGCTCAGGTGTGGGTGACCGAGATCGACCCCATCAACGCCCTGCAGGCCGCGATGGAAGGCTACAAAGTGGTGACCATGGAATACGCCGCCGACAAGTGCGACATTTTCGTGTCCGCCACCGGCAACAAGAACGTGATCCGCTACGAGCACATGGCGGCCATGAAAGACCAGGCCATCGTTTGCAACATCGGTCACTTTGACAACGAGATCGACGTGGCTTCGCTGGAGAAGCTGACCTGGGACGAGATCAAGCCCCAGGTGGACCACGTGGTGTTCCCGGACGGCAAAAAAATCATTCTGCTGGCCAAAGGCCGCCTGGTGAACCTGGGCTGCGCCACCGGCCATCCCAGCTTCGTCATGTCATCCAGCTTTGCCAACCAGACCATTGCGCAGATCGAGCTGTTTTGCCATGCCGACGGTTACGACGTGGGCAAGGTCTACACGCTGCCCAAGCACCTGGACGAAAAAGTGGCGCGCCTGCACCTGAAGAAGGTGGGCGCCCAGTTGACCGAGCTGAGCGACGAGCAAGCCGCTTACATCGGCGTGCCCAAGCAGGGCCCTTACAAGGCCAATACCTACCGGTATTGATGGTTCACCCGGCGCCGGCTGCGGTATCCCCCCTCAGGGGACGAGCCAGCTCTGCGGCACACTGGGTTTGAGCGGCCTGCGGGCCGCTCTTTTTCGCGCCAGACTGGCATTGGTTTTCGTTTTGATTGCGGTTCTTCATGCGTGCTGACCAGCTTCTCGTTGAACGCGGCCTGGCCGCTTCACGTTCTCAGTCCCAGCGGCTCATTGCGTCGGGCGTGCGTTGGCGTGTGTCGGGCGGCGACTGGAAAGTCGTTGCCAAAAACGGCGACGAGCTGCGCGAAACGGTGGAGCTGGAGCTGCTGGACGGCGCCGAATCGCGCTTTGTATCGCGGGGCGGGCTGAAGCTGGACGGCGCCCTGAGCCAGGTGGCTATGCCGGTGTCGGGCATGCGCTGCCTGGACGTGGGCCAGAGCAGCGGTGGCTTTACCGACTGCTTGCTGCACCGCGGGGCCGCCCAGGTTGTGGGTGTGGACGTGGGCCATGGCCAGTTGCACCCCAGGCTGCGTGCGGACGCCCGCGTGGTGTGCATTGAAAAATGCAATGCGCGCGAACTGGATGCCGAGGCTGTGGCTGCGGCGGGTGGCGGCGAGGCTGCGTTTGACCTGATCGTGGGCGACCTGTCGTTCATTTCGCAGACGCTGGTGTGGCCCGCCATCGTGCCCCTGCTCAAGCCCGGCGGCCGCCTGCTGATGCTGGTGAAGCCGCAGTTTGAACTGCAGCCCGCCCAGATTGGCAAAGGTGGTCTGGTGAAAGACCCCGCCAGCTACGCCGTGGTGCGCGAGCGCCTGGAACAAGCCTGCCGCGACCACGCACTGACGCTGCTGGATTACTTTGAAAGCCCGATCACCGGCGGTGACGGGAACCGCGAGTTTTTTGTGTTTGCCCGCGCCGCAGATTGATGCACGCGACGGCGAACACGCCTGTTTTTGAAGGAGGACCCGACATGGGCCTACCCCTGAGTTTTGAATTCTTTCCGCCCAAGACGCCTGAAGGCGCCGAAAAACTGCGCCTGGTGCGCGAGCAGCTCTACACGGTGAAGCCTGAGTTTTGCTCGGTCACCTACGGCGCGGGCGGCTCCACGCAGCAAGGCACGTTTGACACGGTGCGCGCCATTCAGGCCGAAGGCGTGGCGGCAGCTTCGCATTTTTCGTGCATTGGTGCCACCAAAGCCAGCGTGCTGGAACAGCTCGCCACGCTCAAGGCCATGGGCGTGAAGCGCCTGGTGGCGCTGCGCGGTGACCTGCCCAGTGGCTACGGCATGGGCGGCGAGTTTCACTACGCGAGCGATCTGGTGGCGTTCATCCGGACGGAGACCGGCAGCGACTTTCACATTGAAGTGGCCGCCTACCCCGAGGTGCACCCACAAGCCAAGTCGCCCGATGCCGACCTGCAGGCCTACGCCACCAAAGTGCGGGCCGGTGCCGACTCGGCCATCACCCAATATTTCTACAACAGCGACGCCTACTTCCGCTTTGTGGACGACGCCTACAAGCTCGGCGCCGATGTGCCGGTGGTGCCGGGCATCATGCCCATCACCAGCTCCACCCAGCTGATGCGCTTTTCGGACGCCAGCGGCGCCGAAATCCCGCGCTGGATCCGTTTGCGCCTGCAAGCCTTTGGTGACGACACCGCGTCCATCAAGGCCTTTGGCCTGGACGTGGTGACCGACCTGTGTGACCAACTGCGCAACGGTGGTGTGCCCGCGCTGCACTTCTACACCATGAACCAGAGCGCGACCACGCTGGAAATCATCAAAAGGCTGCAACTGGGGTAACTTGTCGGGCTGGCCAAAAACATCAGAGAGGAAACGCCATGCCCCTTCACTTTGAACCCTTAAACGCACCAGCGCGCCGGCACTGGGCGCTTGTCTGCCGGCCCTTGCTGGCAGTGCTGGCGCTCGGCTTGGCTGCTTGCAGCAGCCCACTGCCCAGACCGTCTGGTGAAGCGGCTCTTGCGCCAGTGCCACTGGCTGCGGTGCCTGTCACGCCGTCCAGCAGACCTGCAGCGCAAGCCCGAGTACCCAAGCCCGCTCCATCATCGGTAGACGTTGATCCTGCCGGCTCAGTGGCCGTTGAGCCCGAGGCCGCAACTGCGGCAGAAACCGTTGCACCACGCAGCCCGGCCACTGATGCTGGCACCGTGTTTGCCAAGGGCCGCGCGTCCTGGTACGGCAAGCGTTTTCATGGCCGGCGCACCGCCAACGGCGAGCGCTTTGACATGCATGCGCTGACCGCTGCGCACAAAACCTTGCCGTTTGGTACCCGCGTGCGGGTGCGCAGCGTGCACACGGGCAAAGAGGTGGTGGTGCGTATCAACGACCGGGGGCCTTACGCCCACCAGCGGATCATCGACCTGAGCCACGCCGCAGCCACCGCACTGGGCGTGCGCGAACGCGGGGTGACCGAGGTGCACTTGCTGCGAGAATGAGCGCGCCCCGTTGGCATCCAACCTCGCAGGAGACACCCATGAAACTCGAAACCATCGCCGTGCACGGCGGTTACACCCCGGACCCCACCACCAAGGCGGTGGCGGTGCCGATTTACCAGACCGTGGCTTACGCGTTTGACGACACGCAGCACGGCGCCGATTTGTTCGACCTGAAAGTGGCGGGCAACATCTACAGCCGCATCATGAACCCCACCAACGGCGTGCTCGAAGCGCGCCTAGCGGCCCTCGAAGGCGGCATCGGTGCACTGGCCATGGCCTCGGGCATGGCGGCCATCACGGCGGCGATCCAGACCATCGCCGAGAGTGGTGACAACATCGTCTCGGCCTCCACGCTCTATGGCGGCACCTACAACCTGTTCGCACACACCTTCCCGCAGCAGGGCATCACGGTGCGCTTTGCCGACCCGCGCGACCCAGCCGCGTTTGCCGCGCTGATCGACGAGCGCACCAAGGCCATCTATTGCGAGTCCATCGGCAACCCGCTGGGCAACGTGACCGACATCGGCGCGCTGGCCAAAGTGGCGCACGCCGCGGGTGTGCCGCTGATCGTGGACAACACGGTGACCAGCCCCTACCTGTGCCGCCCGTTCGAACATGGCGCCGACATCGTGGTGCACTCGCTCACCAAATACCTCGGCGGCCACGGCACCACCATCGGCGGCGCCATCGTCGACAGCGGTAAGTTCCCGTGGGCTGAACACAAGACCCGCTTCAAACGCCTGAACGAACCCGATGTGAGCTACCACGGCGTGGTCTACACCGAGGCGCTGGGCGCCGCCGCCTACATTGGCCGTGCGCGCGTGGTGCCGCTACGCAACATGGGCGCTGCGCTCTCGCCCATGAACGCGTTCCAGATCCTGCAAGGCATTGAAACATTGGCGCTGCGCATGGACCGCATTTGCGACAACGCCGTGAAGATTGCCACCCATCTGCAAAACCACCCCAAGGTGGCCTGGGTCAACTACGCCGGCCTGCCCGGCCACAAGGACCACGCGCTGGTGCAGCAGTACATGGGCGGCCGTGCCTCCGGCATCATCAGTTTCGGTCTCAAGTCGTCCGATGCGATTGCCGCCGGTACCCGCTTTCAGGACGCGCTGCAACTCTTCACCCGCCTGGTCAACATTGGCGATGCCAAGTCGCTGGCCTGCCACCCGGCTACGACCACGCACCGCCAGCTCAACCCCGACGAGATGAAGAAGGCCTGCGTGAGCCCCGACATGGTCCGCTTGTCGATCGGCATCGAGCACATCGACGACCTGATGGCCGATCTGGAGCAGGCCCTGGCCGCGGTCTAAAGCGTTGGTTTCCTGACAACAAAAAACCCGCCAAGGCGGGTTTTTTGTTGGGGCAACGTGGCCGGTTCAGCGCTCGTCGTAGCTGACCACCAGTTTGTTGGTGGTCGGCCGAGCCTGGCAGCTCAGCACAAAGCCTTTGTCGGTTTCCCAGGGCTCCAGGGTGAAGTTTTTGTCCATGGTCACGGCGCCTTCCATCACCTTGGCGCGGCAGGTGCAGCACACGCCACCCCGGCACGACCAGGGCAGGTCCAGGCCCGCGTTGAGCGCCACGTCGAGCACGCGCTCGTCCTTGCCCATGCGCAGCTGGTGCGGCTTGCCGTCGAGCACCACGGTCAGCGCGACTTCGCCGTCGGTGCGCACTGCCGGGTGGCCCAGCACCGCGCTCTGGCGCTGTTCGACGGGCAAGGCTTCCAAGGTGGGCGATGTGAAGCGCTCGGTGTGCACTCGGTCTGGGCGCACACCGGCGTCGAGCAGGGCTTTCTCGGTGGCTTCAATCATGGCCTCGGGGCCGCAGATGAACACCTCGTCCATGCTGCCCACAGGCAGCAGCGTGCTGATGATCTCGCGCACCTTGTCGCCGTCGATGCGGCCTTCCAGCAGCGGCACTTCCTGCGCCTGGCGCGAGAGCACATGGATCAGCGTGAGGCGACCCGGGTAGCGGTCCTTCAGGTCCTGCAAGGCTTCGTTGAACATCACGCTGGCCATGCGGCGGTTGCCGTAGACCAGGGTGAACTTCGCGTCGGGCGATTCCTCCAGCGTGCTGGCCATGATGGACAAAATCGGCGTGATGCCCGACCCCGCCGCAAAGCCCACACGGTGCAAGGCGCGCGGCTTGTGGATGGTGAAACGGCCTTCAGGCGGCATCACACGCAGCGTGTCGCCGGCCTTCAGTTCGGCCGCAGCCCAGTTGGAAAACACCCCGCCTTCGACCGGTCGGATACCCAGCGTGAGCTCGCCTTGCTGTGTGAGCAGGCTGCGCGGGCTGCTGATGGAGTAGCTGCGCCGCACGTCCTGTCCGTTGATGGTGGCGCGCACGGTGAGGAACTGGCCCGGCTCGAACGCAAAGGCCTCGCGCAGCGGCTCGGGAATGGCGAACGAGATCGCCACCGCACCCGCGGCTTCGGGGCTGACGCGGGAGATGTTGAGGTCGTGGAAGCGGGGGGCTGTGGCGGTCATGGCATGGGTCCTGTGGCAGCGGAGATGGTTAAACCCAGAAGGTCGCGGAACCGGCTTTGCCGGGCCGCAGACGTTGCCCCCTTAGGGGTGAAGGGCAAAGCCCGGCGCGGGGGTGGGTCTGTCTAAAAAGGTTTGAAATAGTCGAACGGTTCGAGGCAGTCGAGGCACTTGTAGAGCGACTTGCATGCGGTCGAGCCGAAGGGCGATGTTTCGGTGGTGTTGTGCGAGCCGCATTGCGGGCAGGCAATGGCTTCGGCCGTCACGGCCTGGCGGCTGAAGCGCATCACCCCGCTGGGGGCGGCTTGCGTGCAGCGTGGTGGCGCTATGCCATAGGCGCGCAGCTTCTCGCGCGCCACGTCGCTCATCCAGTCGGTGGTCCAGGCGGGGGCGAGTTGCGTGATCACGCGGCCGGGCAGGCCGGCCTCGTGCAAGGCCGCCACGATGTCGTCCTCGATCTGGCCCATGGCCGGGCAGCCGCTGTAAGTGGGGGTGATCACCACCTCGGGCGTACCGTCTGCGCCCTCCCGCACTTCGCGCAGAATGCCCAGCTCCGTCAGCGAGACGACGGGGATTTCGGGGTCAGACAAGTGGGCCAGCGCCTGGGCGATGGCCTGCAGCGAAGCGTCGGTGGCCACGCTCATGGTGCTCACCAAACCGCGTTCGGGTGTGCGCGCGCCAGGCTCTGCATCTCGGCGAGCAAGAAGCCCAAATGCTCCGAATGCACACCCACATGGCCCTGCGTCACGTAGCCCGCATGCGGCTGATCGTGTCGGCTCAACGTGGCTTCCAGCAGCGTTTCGTTGACCAGTGCATTCCACGGCTCACGCAGCGCGCGCAGGTCCACACCGCTGCCATCGGCCGCGGCAGCCTGCTCGGCGGGCGATGGCTGCCAAAACGCTTCGCAGTAGGGCAGCAGGTGGTCCACCGCCGCTTGTGCGCGGTGGCTGGATTCGTCGGTGCCGTCGCCCAAACGCACCAGCCAGTCGCTGCTGTGGCGCAGGTGGTAGCGCACTTCTTTGAGCGACTTGGTGGCGATGGCGGCCAGATGCGTGTCTTTGGACGCCTGCAGCGCGTCCCACACCAGCGCCATGAGGGCGCTGACGAGGAAGTTGCGTGCAATGGTCACCGCGTAGTCGCGTTCGCTCACCGCGTAGCCCACCAGTGGGCCGTGGTGCGGCAGCTCCATCAGCGTGTGGTTACGAAACTCGGCGGTGTCCCGGAAATAGGCCAGTGTGTCTTCCGTGACCAAACCATTCTGGCGCGCGCCCTGCAGGTGCGCGAAGCGCTGGGTCTCGGCCGGGTCGGCGTTGATGAGGCTGGCCGCGTGCTGGTACAGCAGCCGCGCCTGACCCATCAGGTCCAGGCTGTTGTTGGCCAGGGCCAGGTCTTCTTCGAGGATGGGGCCATGGCCACACCACTCGGCGTTGCGCTGGCCCAGCACCAAGGCGTTGTCGGCCAGGTGCAGCAGGTAATCGATGGGAGCCCCTACGCTTCCCACTTCGTGTGGTGCGCTGCCCCCCGAGGGGACGCTCGCTGGCTTGGGGCGGCCCTGCGCGGCGCTCGGTTCGGCGGACTTCATCACATGTGCCCCACTTTTTCGGGAATCTCGTAAAACGTGGGGTGGCGGTAGATCTTGTCGGCCGCCGGGTCAAAGAAGCTGTCTTTGCTGTCGGGCTCGCTGGCCGTGATGGCGTTTGAAGGCAGCACCCAGATGCTCACGCCTTCCTGTCGGCGGGTGTACACGTCGCGCGCCATCTGCAGTGCGTGCTGCGCGTCGCTGGCGTGCAGACTGCCGCAGTGCTTGTGCTCCAGGCCTTGCTTGCTGCGCACAAACACTTCCCAAAGGGGCCATTCTTTCAAAGCGGATGCGGGGGTGCTCATGCGGCCTCCTTCAGGTTGCGGGCTTGTTGTTTGGCGGCGTGGGCCATGGCGGCTTCGCGCACCCAGGCGCCTTGCTCGTGGGCTTTCACACGGGTGGCCAGGCGTTCTTTGTTGCAGGGTCCGTTGCCGTTCACCACGGCCCAAAACTCGTCCCAGTCGATCTGGCCGTAGTCGTGGTGGCCGCGGGCTTCGTTCCACTTCAGGTCCGGGTCGGGCAGCGTCACGCCCAGCACCTCGGCCTGCGGCACGGTGGCGTCCACAAACTTCTGGCGCAGGTCGTCGTTGCTGATGCGTTTGATGCCCCAGCGCATGCCTTGCGTGCTGTTGGGGCTGTCGGCGTCGGGCGGACCGAACATGGCCAGGCATTTCCACCAATAGCGGTTCACCGCGTCCTGCACCATGGCCTTTTGCTCGGCCGTGCCCTGCATCATCACCAGCAAGGCCTCGTAGCCCTGGCGCTGGTGGAAGCTTTCTTCCTTGCAGACGCGGATCATGGCGCGGGCGTACGGGCCGTACGAGCAGCGGCAGAGCGGGATCTGGTTCATGATCGCCGCGCCGTCCACCAGCCAGCCGATCACGCCCACGTCGGCCCAGTTCAGCGTCGGGTAGTTGAAGATGGAGCTGTATTTGGCTTTGCCGCTGTGCAGGCCGTCGAGCATCTGGTCGCGGCTGGTGCCCAGGGTCTCGGCGGCGCTGTAAAGGTACAGGCCGTGGCCGCCTTCGTCCTGCACCTTGGCGATCAGGATCGCCTTGCGTTTCAGGCTCGGCGCGCGGCTGATCCAATTGCCTTCGGGCAGCATGCCCACGATTTCGCTGTGGGCGTGCTGGCTGATCTGGCGCACCAGCGTCTTGCGGTAACCGTCTGGCATCCAGTCGCGCGGCTCGATCTTGCCGTCGGCGTCCACCACCGCGTCAAAGTGCGCTTGCAATGCCATTTCGGCTTCGCCCAGCGGGGCTGGCACAGCCTTCAGGCTTGCGGATTTGGCTTCGCCGGCATCGTCCGGCACGTTGAAAGATTGCGTGTACATGGGCAGCTCCTGCGCCGAGAGGGGGCGCGTGAGCCGCAGTATAGTCAATTAACCGACCGATCGGTCGGTTAATTGTGGGGTGCTGTACTAGGGTTTTACCGGGGGGTGGCGGCTCAGCCGCCCGAGTCCACCGTCTGGCCCTGGCCGCGGCCACGGCCCAGCACCGCGAGCATTTGCGGCAGTGCTGCTTGCAGCACCGCCTTGAGCGTGTGCGGCGGATTGATCACAAACATGCCGCTGGCGGTCAGGCCGGGGCGGTCTTCGGGGCCGTGCGTCGGGTCCTGGCCAATCGCCAGGGTGGCGTTCAGCCACGGCCGCTTCGATTGGTTTGACAGGGTTTTGAGCCGGCGCGGCAGGTCGTGCGCTTCCGGCCGGGGAATGATCGGGTACCACACCATGTAAGTGCCGGTGGGGAACCGCTTGAGCTGCTCCTGGATGCAGGCACTGACGCGGCCGTAGTCGGTCTTCACCTCGTAGCTCGGGTCCATCAGCAGCGCGGCGCGCTTGGAGCCGGTGGCCGATGGCGGCGGCGGCAAAAACGCCTTGATGCCTTCAAAGCCGTCTTCGCGCGCCACGGCAATCTGCCGGCCCGCTTCGAGCTGTGCGATGTTGGCCGCCAGCACCTTGCTGTCCGTGGGGTGCAGTTCAAACAGCTTGAGCCGGTCGCGCGACTCGGCACGCAGCAGGTGGTGCATAACAAAGGGCGAACCCGGGTACACCCGCAGGCCGCCAGACGGGTTGAAGCTGGCGATGAGGTCCATGTACTCGGCCAGCGCGGGTGCCGCCGTGGCCGGTGGTTTGCCCGCCGGGCGCAGCGCCGCAAACAGCTTCACCACACCATCTTTGGCTTCCCCGCCGGTTTCGGTGTAGTCACCATCGAGCCGGTACAACCCGGCACCCGCGTGGGTGTCGATCAGGGTGATGCCCGCCTCTTTTTGCATCAAATGGCGCAGGGTGGCGATCAAAATGGTGTGCTTGAGCACATCGGCGTGGTTGCCTGCGTGGAAGGCGTGTCGGTAACTGAACATGCGCTGATGGTAGCGCTTTGGCCACGTTCGCCACAAGCGCGTCGCACGAAACTTGCCGCACAGACACTTTTATTCGTACAATGGAAGGCTTCGCAGCGATACGCATGGCTCCGCGACGAAGACCAGCGCCTGGGTAACCAGAGGCTGGCAAACCCACCTAAGAGTTTTCCATCAGAGAAAAACCGACCGTGGAAAAGAGCCGCCAAACCACTTCTTGAATAGAGAAACTCATGACCAAAACGTTCAGCGCAAAACCCGCTGACGTGACGCACGAGTGGTTTGTGATTGACGCGACCGACAAGGTCCTCGGACGAGTAGCCAGTGAAGTTGCTCTCCGTTTGCGCGGCAAACACAAGGCCATTTATACGCCTCACGTCGATACCGGTGACTTCATCGTCATCATCAACGCAGCCAAGATCCGCGTCACGGGCAACAAAGCCCTGGACAAGGTGTACTACCGCCACTCGGGTTACCCCGGCGGTATTTACGGCACCAACTTCCGCGACATGCAAGCCAAGCACCCTGGCCGCGCACTCGAAAAGGCTGTCAAGGGCATGCTGCCTAAAGGCCCGCTCGGCTACGCCATGATCAAGAAGCTCAAGGTGTACGGTGGTGCAGAGCATCCGCACACCGCCCAACAGCCGCAAGTGCTGGAACTCTAAAGGAGCCTTGAGATGATTGGTGAATGGAACAATGGCACCGGCCGTCGCAAATCCAGCGTCGCCCGCGTGTTTCTGAAAAAAGGCTCCGGCCAGATCGTTGTGAACGGCAAGGACATCCAGTCCTATTTCGGCCGTGAAACCTCGATCATGATCGCCAAGCAACCCCTGCTGTTGACCAACCACGCCGATACCTTCGACGTGATGGTGAACGTGCATGGCGGTGGTGAATCTGGCCAAGCCGGCGCTGTGCGCCACGGTATCACCCGCGCCCTGATCGACTACGACGCCACGCTCAAGCCGAGCCTGTCGCAAGCCGGTTTCGTGACGCGCGATGCCCGTGAAGTTGAACGTAAAAAGGTCGGTCTGCGCTCTGCGCGCCGCGCCAAGCAGTTCAGCAAGCGTTAATACGCCGGGCTTCTGCCGCGAAAACCGCCTTCAAGCTCGTCTTGGGGCGGTTTTTGCATTCTGGGGCCTTGTTGCGTTTGCTTGCACTTTGAAAGGTGGCCTGAATGCGTTTGCGCTTGTTGCGAAGAAGACTGACTGTGAGTGCGCCCCGCATGGCGGTGCGCAGCGCGTTGCCGTGGCCGTTTCGCTGGTTGTTGGGCGCTGTGGTGCTCGGGTTTTCGGGTGCGCTGGCGCTCTGGGCCTTTGAGGTCGGCAAGGACATTGCCGGCCTGGACCGCAATGCCAAACAGGAGCTGGTGCAACTGCGCGCCGAGGTGCAGCAGCTGCGCAGCGACCTGGCCAAAGCCCAATCGGTGTCCAACACATCCGAGAGCCTGCTGACCGCAGAAAAAGCGGTGCAGGAGCAGTTGGCCCAGCAGATTCGCCAACTGGAACTCGACAACCAGATGTTGCGAAGCGACCTCGGTTTCTTCGAGCGCCTGATCCCTGGCACGGGCAGCGATGCGCTGAGCATTCGGGGTTTGCAGGTGGAGCGGCTGTCTGAAGGGCAGATCAAGTGGCAGGCCCTGATGATCCAGGCAGCCAAAAATGCGCCAGAATTCAAAGGCTCGCTGGAGATCACGTTCAGCGGAACACTGGAAGGCCAGCCTTGGTCCATGGCCCAGGCGGCTGCGCCTCAGGCGGTCTTGATCAAGAGTTACCTCCGGCAAGAGGGTATCGTTTCGGTGCCCCCGTTGGCGGTGGTGAAAGTCGTGACGGCCAAAATCCTGCAAGGCGGTGCCGTCAAGTCGGTGCAAACCGTTAAGCTATAAATTCCCATCTGTCTGGAGACCCACCATGTTTGGCAAGAAAAAACAGCCACCGATCAAAAGCCTGATTGCCCAAGGCACCCGCATTGATGGCAACGTGGTCTTTCACGACGGCCTGCGGGTCGATGGCGAAGTGGTGGGGAATATTCGGGCCAGCGACGAACAGCCCAGCATTTTGGTGGTCAGCGAGTCTGCCAGTGTGACCGGGCAAATTCACGCGGACCACGTCATCATCAACGGCGCGGTGAAGGGGCCGGTGTTTGCCTTTGACCTGCTGGAGCTGCAGCCCAAGGCGCGGATTGAGGGTGACGTGTCTTACAAGGCGCTGGAAATGCACCAAGGTGCCACCATCTCTGGCCAGCTCAAGCCGATGACCGGTGGCGTTGAAGACAAACCCACACTGAAATTGGCGGCAAATAACGGCTGAGCACAATTCCGACCGTTTTGCTATAGCATTGAATACTGTTGTGGGTGACGGTCACCCGCAGCGCCTATTTTTCTGTGGCGGTCACACCCGCTGCAACCACGATACGAGGTGATCCATGAGCGCAATGGCCGAGAACATCCAGACTGAAATGCCTGCTCCGCTGGTCTTTACAGACAGTGCAGCGGCCAAGGTGGCCGATCTGGTGGCTGAAG
This sequence comes from Hydrogenophaga sp. LT287, assembly GCF_055702805.1. Lineage (NCBI taxonomy): Bacteria > Pseudomonadati > Pseudomonadota > Betaproteobacteria > Burkholderiales > Comamonadaceae > Hydrogenophaga > Hydrogenophaga sp. LT287. The sequence goes on from NZ_JBVPZC010000009.1 coordinate 77,959, forward strand.
AAGGCAACCCGGACCTGAAGTTGCGCGTGTTCGTGCAAGGTGGCGGCTGCTCGGGTTTTCAGTACGGTTTCACTTTTGACGAAGTGATCAACGAAGACGACACCATCATGTCCAAAAATGGTGTGTCCTTGCTGATCGATGCCATGAGCTACCAGTATCTGGTGGGTGCCGAGATCGACTACAAGGAAGACTTGGAAGGCGCGCAGTTCGTCATCAAGAACCCCAATGCCAACAGCACCTGCGGTTGTGGCTCCAGCTTCAGCGTTTAAGCTTCGTACCAAGCAAAAAAGGGAGCCACTGGCTCCCTTTTTTCGTTTGAGGTCGGCGTGACGTCAGCTTGGCGGATTGTTACTGTGCACTGGCCTGCTGCAAGGTGGCGGCTGCGTCCAGCTGCAGGCGCTGCAGTTGCGCTACCGCTTCGAAGCGGGCGCGCAAGGCGGGGTTGATGGGAATGTTTTCGCTCTGCCGTGCGACTTCCAGTGGGTCTTGCGGCACGTTGTTGGTTCGGAATTCAAAGTGCAGGTGTGGACCGGTGGACGCACCGGTGGAGCCCACTGCGCCCACGCGGTCCCCTTGCTCAACACGCTGCCCACGGGTCACATCTATGCGGCTCAGGTGTGCGTACAGCGTGCTTTTGTCCTCTTTGTGCTGGATCTGGATGGTGTTGCCGTAGCCGCGCTGCCAGCCAGCAAAGGTCACCACGCCGTCACCAATGGTGCGCACCGGGGTGCCAGTGGGGGCTGCATAGTCAACGCCAAGGTGCGCCTTTCGCTGACCTGAAATGGGGTGAAAACGCATGCCGTAGCCGCTGCTAACCCGCGAGAACTCCAGTGGAGACGTGAGGTAGGACTTGCGGGAGCTTTGTCCGTCAAACCCGTAATAGGCGCCTTTCTTGCCCTCGCCATCAAACCAGACGGCCTCGTGTTCGCGGCCGTTGTTGATGAATTCCGCGCTCAGCACCTGGCCAGCCCGCATGGCTTCGCCGTCGGCTTCCAAGGTTTCGTAGACCACGCTGAAACGGTCGCCCTGGCGCAGGTCGCGTCGGAAGTCGATATCAGAAGCGAAGATTTCGGCGAGCTGGACCGCTACGCTGTCGGGCAGGTTGACCGCATCGGTGGCAGCGAACAACGAACTGCGAATGGTGCCGCTGGCCAGTCGGGCCGATGCCGTGAGTTCACCCGTTTCGAGGCGCGAACCGAGCCCAGTGTCCTGTTTTTCGATCACCAGCCGGTTGAATTGACGGCTGTCATCGGGCAGCCAGCGTGCGGTCAGTCGCAGCAATTCGCCACGGTCGGTGGTTTCCACGCTGACCAGCTTGCCCGTGCGGCCCGAAAAAAGCTGTTTGGCGACTGGGTCTGAGCGCAGAAACTGTTGGGCGGTTGCATCGCCGACGCCCATGCGCTGCAGCAGGCTTTGGGCGGTATCGTCGCGGCGAATGGTGTCGCTGCGAAACAGCGTGAGCGGCACGGCTGCGGCAAAAGTGTCCACCGCCAGGGGTTCCAGCGCCAGGGACTCAATGACTTGACTGACCGGGAGTTTGGATGCGTCGGGCGCGAGCGGGGCGATGCCAAAAGCGGTGACCCCGGTGCCCAGCAGCAGCACACCAATGGCGCCCATGACGCGACGGGGGTGATTTGCGATGCTTGTGCTTGTGGCTTGAACGAGACTGGCCAGCGTGTTGAGTAGCGAATTGGTCAAAATACGGTTCCGGCAGGCAGACCGCCGTAGCGGTTTGCAAAAAGCATGGTGGAGACAGCAGAACGCACGATGGTTCCCGCTGGCTGAGGCGTGGCCTTGAAACAGTTTGCAGCGCCCAAAAAATCGCGCCACTAAAATCTACGGTCAATCTCTAAAAGTATAGCCAGATCAAGGGCTATTGCATCCGAAAAACCCCGTATGAACCCCAGCCAAAAAGACGTCGATAGTTCTAAAAACAATACCCCTCCTGGGCTTGAACTGACAGACGGCGTGCGCGAGGCGATGGCCGTGACACTGCGCGGCTGTGAGGAATTGATTCCCCAGGACGACTGGGCGAAGAAGCTCATGAGGGCGGAGGCGAGTGGGGTGCCGCTGCGGATCAAGCTCGGGCTGGATCCGACGGCACCCGACATTCACATTGGCCACACGGTGGTGTTGAACAAGATGCGCCAGTTGCAGGACCTGGGGCACCAGGTGATCTTTTTGATCGGCGACTTCACCAGCCTGATCGGTGATCCCTCTGGCCGCAACAACACGCGCCCGCCGCTCACCAGCGAGCAGATCAAGGCCAACGCCGATACCTATTACAAGCAGGCCAGCCTGGTGCTGGACCCAGCCAAGACCGAGATTCGTTACAACAGCGAATGGAGCCTGCCGCTGGGTTCGATGGGCATGATCCAGCTGGCTGCCAAGTACACCGTGGCCCGCATGATGGAGCGCAACGACTTTCACGACCGCTTCAAGGCCGGCACACCGATCAGCGTGCACGAATTTTTGTACCCGCTGATGCAGGGCTACGACTCGGTGGCGCTCAAGAGTGACCTGGAGCTGGGCGGCACGGACCAGAAGTTCAACCTGCTGATGGGTCGCCATTTGCAGCAAGAATATGGGCAGGAGCCGCAGTGCATTTTGACCATGCCGCTGCTGGAAGGCTTGGACGGCATCGACAAGATGTCCAAGAGCAAGAACAACTACATCGGGATCACCGAGGAGCCGAACAGCATGTTCGCCAAGGTGCTCTCCATCAGCGACACGCTGATGTGGCGCTGGTACACGCTGTTGTCGTTCAAGTCGATGGCCGAGATTGAGGTTTTGAAGTCGGAAGTGGCGGGTGGTCGCAACCCCAAGGATGCGAAGGTGATGCTGGCCAAGGAAATCACTGCGCGCTTCCACAGCGCCGCGGCGGCGGACTCGGCGGAGCAGGATTTCATCAACCGCAGCAAAGGCGGCGTGCCGGACGAAATTCCCGAGGTGTCGCTGTCTGGCGTGCCTCTGGGCATTGCTGCGCTGCTCAACGCGGCGGGGCTGGTAGCGTCCAACGGCGAAGGCAACCGCTTGATTGATGGTGGTGGTGTTCGCATCGATTCCGCTGTGGTCAGCGACAAGGGTTTGAAGCTGAGCGCTGGCGTGTACGTGGTGCAGGTGGGCAAACGGAAGTTTGCTCGCGTGACTTTGGTCTGATTTTTCACGCCCGGTTGTGTGCGGGATCGGAGCGCCAGCGCGCTCTGTTCCGTTCGTGTCCCCCGGACCGGCTGCGCCGGCCCTCCTCCTTGACCTCACTGCACAGAACGCACTGGCGCCCCGATCCTGAGGTGATGGTGGCCCGCGACGGTCAGCGCTGGCGCTCGTTCCATGAGGTAGCGCGGGACAGAAAAGAGACTCAACGCGCCCCAGCCTTCTCCAGCATCGACACCATCGCCGAATACCCGCGAGCCTTTGCCAGCGTAAGCGGCGTCTGACCGCTGCGGTCCGCCAGCTGCAGATTCGCTCCTGCGTCGATCAGCGCCTTCAGCGTCACCTGGTGCCGTGCTCCGCCGTCCCCCAGCACGATCGACTCGATCACGGCGGTCCAGTGAAGGTTGTTCACATGGTCCAGCGGCGCGCCGGCGGCGATCAACTGCCGCACCACGCCGTCGTGCCCCAGGTGCGCGGCCGCGATCAGGGCCGTGCCGTCGTAGCGGCTGGTGGTCTGCTTCGCGCTGGCGCCCAAGTGGAGCAAGACCTTGAGCGTTTCCTCGTCGTCCGCCACCGAGGCGATGGTGACGGCGTCGTAGCGGTCGCTCTCCAGTTTGTTGAGATCGGCCCCGGCTTTCACCAGTGCGCGGACCGCTTCCCGCTGGCGGGCGAAGGTGGCGACGTGCAGCGGCGTACGGCCGTAACCGTCGGTCGCGTTCAGTGCCGCGCCCGATGCCACCAAGCGCTGGATCTTGGCCACGTCGCCCTTGTGCGCCGCGGCGTGCAGCCCGGTGTAGCCCGCGGCCTCGGCCGCGCTGGGCGCGACCTGGGCCTGCCCGGCGAAGGGGGCCACGGCCAGCGACAGAGCCAGCAGCAGCGTCTTCATTTCAGCAACTCGGCCACTTTGGCAATGCCGGCGTTGGCGCATTGTTCGTCCAGGTGGCCGCCTGGCGCACCGCCCACGCCCACGGCGCCGATCACTTCGTTGCCCACCTTCACAGGCACGCCACCGCCCAAAATGAGGAAGCCGGGAATGTCGACCAGCGTTGCGGCGCCAGGGTTCTTTTGCACGTTCTCCAGCATGGCGCCGGTGCTGTTGCGGGCCGACGCTGAGGTGTAGGCCTTGCCTTGCGCGGCCCCCACGGTGTGCGGGCCGGCGTTGTCGGCGCGCTGCAGGGCGCGCAGGTTGCCCGCTCGGTCGACCACGGCGGCGGTTACGTTGTAGCCGCTGGCGCTACAGGACGCGACGGTGGCCGCGGCGATCTGGTTGGCCAGCTCCAGCGACATGTTCTTTTCGGTGCGCACGGCCTGCGCGCTGGCGGCACTGGCGATCAGGGAAAGGGCGAGGGCAGATGCAAAAGCGAAGGATTTCATGGAGTTCTCCAGGGTGTTGAACGGTTCGATCAACCGTGGGAGAACTGTAAAAATTTGAGGCCGCCAGCGCCATTCGGGCGGCTACGCGCGGGGCTCCGTAAAACTACGGAGTGGCACCTTCAGCGTCGACCAGCGCGGCATAGCGGCGGATCAGCTGCGCCAGCGACTCGGCCTGCAGCTTGGCGAACAGGTTGGCACGGTGGGTTTCCACCGTGCGCGGCGAGAGGTCGAGCGCGCGGCCAATTTCCTTGTTGGTCAAGCCCGCGACGATGAAGCCCAGCACCTCGCGCTCGCGCTCCGACAGCTGCGCATACCGCTCTCGCGCTTCGCGGTCCGCCTGGTGGCGCTCGCGCGAGCGCACGTGCTGGCGCACCGCGTTTTGCAGCGTCTCGATCAGCAACTCGTCGTCGACCGGCTTTTCCAGGAACTCGGCGGCACCGGCCTTGAAGGCGCGGCGGCACATGTCCACCGTGCCGTGACCGGTCAGCATGATCACCGGCTGGTCCACGCCTTGCGCAACCAAGGTGTCGAGCACGGTCAGGCCGCTGATGCCGGGCATGCGCACGTCGAGCACGATGGCGCCAATGCCGTCTCGGTCGAAATGCGCCAGAAACGCCTGCGGATCGGCCCAGGTCATGACCCGCAGCCCAACGGTACCGATCAGCAGCGCCAGACTTTCTCGTACCGCTTGATCGTCGTCAATCAACTGGATGGTGGGCGAAAGCAGGCTGCCCGCGGCGGCGTTGGAGCGGCTGGCTGTCATGTCGCGGTGTCCTGTAAAGGCAGGCGCAAGCAGAACAGTGCGCCGCCCTCGGGGCGGTTGGCCGCGGTGAGCGATCCGTCCATGCCAGTGGCCAGCGTTTCGCACAGCGTGAGGCCCAAGCCAAGACCACCCTCGCGCGCTGAGAAAAAGGGCTCAAACAGGCGCGGCAAAAGCTCGGGCGCAATGCCCGGCCCGGAGTCGGCGACCTGCAACTCGCCTTGGGCACCCCTGCGCGCCACGGTCAAGGTAAGCCTACGGGCTGCCACGTCCACCGATTCCAGCGCCTGCAAAGCGTTCATCAGCAGGTTGTGCACGATCTGGTCGAGCGCCACCGGGTCCGCCCTGACGTGCACGGGCTCGGGTGCATGCAACTGCAGCACAACACCGCGCCGCTGGCACTCGGGTTCCAGCAGGTGCAAGGCGCGGCGCAGGGTTTCAGCCAGGTCCACCGGGTGCGACTCGCCGCGCGACTCGGGGCGCTCCACCGCACGGCGCAACCGCCCCACCACATCGACGGCGCGCCGCGCTTGCGCAACCGCCTGGCCCATGGCGTCGCGAGCGGTGGCCTGCTCGGGTGGGTCTTCGGCCAGCAGCCGCTGGGCGGCTTGCGTGTTGGCGAGCACCGCGGTGAGTGGCTGGTTAAGCTCGTGGGCCATGCCGGCGGCCAGCTCGCCCAGCATGTTCAGCCTGGCCACCTGCCCGAGCCGCAGCAATTCTTCAGCCCTCCGGCGCGCGGTGCGCTGGCGCTGCAATTGGGCCAGCACCGACAGCACCGCCGCCACCGCCAGTGACCACGCCAACATGCGAAGCCAGGGCAGCTGGCCCCAGCCCAGGTGCCGCAGGGCAACCACCTGAAAGGGCTGGCTCTCAGACGCCAGGGGTTTGTTGAACTCGAAGCGCCAACCACCGCCCGACGCAAGTGCGCGCGTGTCGCCCGGCTGCACTTCAAAGCGCTGGCTCCCATCTTCCAGGGCCACGCTCACTGGGCTGGTCTCGGGCTCCATGGGCCAGTCGCTCCAGGGCACCATGCCGCGCAAGTCGATGGACAGCGCGTAGGCAGTGGGTTCGGCGGCGAACACCAGGCGGTAACGGCCGCTGCTCAGGTCGGGCTGCGCCAGCGCGGCGCGGCGGGCAAGGCGTGAGTCGGTTTCGGCGGCGCTCAGGGCGGCGTCGGGCCAGGTTTGACCACGGTCACGCCGCTGCACCGCGAGGATATGCGGGTACAGCGCTGGCAGGCGCTGCTCAGGCGGGGCTGCGCCGGGGGCTTCGGGGCTGGGTTGCAGCAGGGCCAGGGAGCCCAGAATCGCGTCGTGCTGCACCACCTGCTGGCTCAGCAAGCGGTGCACGATGCGCGCATCGGTTTCGAACGCCTGCCGCTGGCGGTCGATTTCCAGCCGGGCGAGCACCACACCGCCCACCACCGCGAGCACCGTGCCAGTGGCAACCCATGCCGCTATCGCCTGCCAGGACTTTTTCATGTGGCGGATTCTGGCATGGGCTGCCGCAGGCGCTGGGCGACAATCCCAGCATGTCCTTTATTGCTGCCCGTTTCCTCACCCCGCGGCGCCTGCTCATGGCGTCGGTCGTGGTCGCCCTGATCACCATCACGCTCAAGACCCTGGCCTGGGTCATCACCGACTCGGTGGGCTTGCTGTCTGACGCCATGGAGTCGCTGGTGAACCTGGCCAGTGCGGTGTTTGGTCTGGTCATGGTGACCATTGCCGCGCGCCCGGCCGACGAAGACCACCCCTACGGACACCACAAGGCCGAGTATTTTTCGTCCGGCTTCGAAGGCATTCTGATCATCGTCGCGGCGCTGGGCATCCTCTGGGCGGCCACGCACCGCTTGCTGGACCCGCAGCCGATCCAGCAGGTGGGCTGGGGTCTGGCGCTGTCGGTGGCCAGCTCGGCGCTCAATGGCCTGCTGGCCTGGGTGATGTTTGGGGCCGCACGGCAGCACCGCTCCATTGCGCTGGAGGCCGACGCCAAACACCTGGTGACCGACGTGTGGACGTCGGCGGGCGTGGTCATTGGCATTGCCATGGTGCATTTCACAGGGTGGCTCTGGCTGGACCCGGTGGTGGCCATGGCGGTGGCCGCGAACATTTTGAAAGAAGGCGTTCACCTGATGTGGCGCTCGTCGCAAGGGCTGATGGACGAAGCGGTTGAGCCCGAGATCATGGCCACCATTCAGGAAACCCTGGCGGTTTTTGCCAGCCAGGATGGCGAGGCGGCCATCATCCGGTTTGACCACCTGAGCACCCGCAAAGCCGGCCAGCGCAGGTTTCTGGACGTGCACATGCACATGCCAGCCGCTTGGTCGCTCGGCCGTGCGGCGGCGGTGCGCACCAGCGTGGAGCAGGCACTGATGAGCGCGGTGCCCGGCTTGCGCGCCACCATCCAGCTGCTGCCCAGCGACGTGGAAGCCCACTTTGACGACGAAAAGGACCTGATTTGATCGCCTTGCTGCAGCGTGTGAGCGAAGCCCGCGTGGTGATCGCCGGGGAAACGGTGGGTCAGATTGGCGCTGGCTTGCTGGTGCTGGTGTGCGCTGAGCCGGAGGACACCGAAGCGGTGGGCCAGAAGCTGCTGGCCAAGATACTGAAGCTGCGCATTTTTGGCGATGACGCGGGCAAGATGAACCGCAGCGTGCAGGACGTGGGCGGTGGCTTGCTGATCGTCAGCCAGTTCACGCTGGCCGCTGATACGAAAAGCGGCAACCGCCCGGGTTTCACCGGGGCCGCCGCGCCCGCGCTGGGCGAGGCGCTTTACAACCAGTTGGTGGCAGCGGCGCGGGCCCAGCACCCGCTGGTGCAAACCGGGCGCTTTGGTGCCGACATGCAGGTGCATCTGGTCAACGATGGGCCGGTGACCATTCCCTTGCGAATGGTTTGAGCGCCTGGGCTCAGGCGTAGGGGTTGGGCAGTCCCAGGCCCGCCAAAATTTCAACTTCCCGCGCTTCCATTTCCTCGGCATCGGCCTCACTGGTTTCGTGGTCCCAGCCCTGGGCGTGCAGGGTGCCGTGCACCAGCAGGTGCGCGTAATGTTCGCCCAGTGTCTTGCCCTGCTCAGTGGCTTCGCGGGCCACCACGGGCGCGCACAACACCAGGTCGGCCATCACCATCGGGTCGGTTTCGTAATCGAAGGTGAGCACGTTGGTGGCGTAGTCCTTGCCCCGGTAATCGCGGTTCAGGGCCTGGCCTTCTTCGGCATCGACGATGCGCACGGTGATTTCCGCATTCGCTTCCAGCGCGTGGCGGATACAGCGGGCCACGGTGTGGCGGGGCAGGGCGGCACGGTGGGTGGCGGCGTCGGCGAGCGCGCCGAACTGAAGTGAGAGGTTGAGGGTAGGCAGGGGCATGGTGGTTGCAGTCTCAGACCGTCTTGCGGCGTGGGCGTTTCGCTGGCAAGGCTTCGTCAGTGTCAGCGTCGGGGCTGCGGGCATCGTAGGCGTCCACAATGCGGGCCACCAGCGGGTGGCGCACCACATCGGCGCTGGTCAGGCGGTTGAAGGCAATGCCGGTGACGCGCTTGAGCACGCGCTCGGCGTCGATCAGGCCGCTGAGCTGGGTGCGCGGCAGGTCGATCTGGCTCACGTCGCCGGTGACCACGGCCTTGCTGCCGAAGCCGATGCGGGTGAGGAACATCTTCATCTGCTCGGGCGTGGTGTTCTGGGCCTCGTCCAGGATCACAAAGGCGTGGTTGAGCGTGCGCCCGCGCATGAAGGCCAGCGGCGCGATCTCGATCTGCTGGCGTTCGAACGCTTTCTGAACCTTGTCAAAACCCATCAGGTCGTGCAGCGCGTCGTACAGCGGGCGCAAATACGGGTCGACCTTCTGGCCCAGGTCGCCGGGCAAAAAGCCGAGCTTTTCACCCGCTTCCACCGCCGGGCGGGTGAGCACGATGCGCTGCACCGCGCTGCGCTCCAGCGCGTCCACCGCACAGGCCACGGCCAGATACGTCTTGCCGGTGCCGGCCGGGCCAATGCCGAAGGTGATGTCATGCGTGGCCATGTTTTCCAGGTAGCGCGCCTGGTTGGGCGTGCGCCCGCGCACCTCGCCGCGGCGCGTCTGCATGGCCAGTGCGCCGTCGCCCGGCTCGGCCAGCGCCGTGTCGCCGCTCAGCATCAGCTGCACGGTTTCGGCCGGAATTGGCTTCTTCGCCATCTCGTACAGCGCCTGCAGGGTTTCCAGCGCCTGGTTGGCCTTGGCCTTCGGGCCTTCAATGCGGAACTGCTCAAAGCGGTGCGCCACCTTGACCTGCAGCGCCGCTTCAATGCTGCGGATGTGGCTGTCCATGGGGCCGCAGAGGTGGCCCATGCGCAGGTTGTCGGGCGGGGAGAAGGTGTGTCTGAGAATCAAACCGATAATCCATCAAGGTGAAGGGTCCCCGCTCTGGCTGCGCCAAGGCCCCGCAAGGGGTTCCGCTGTGGGTGGGCGGCCCGGCCAACGACTGAAACAAGGAATCCCCCAATGATAGGCAAGTTGACCGGCACGCTGCTGGAAAAGAATCCACCGCAACTTCTCATCGACTGCCATGGCGTGGGTTACGAGGTGGATGTGCCCATGAGCACGTTTTACAACCTGCCTGCCCTGGGTGAAAGGGTGTCGCTGTTGACGCACTTTGTGGTGCGCGAAGACGCGCAGATTTTGTATGGCTTTGGCACCGCGCCAGAGCGCGAGGCGTTTCGCCAGCTCATCAAGATTTCGGGCGTGGGTCCGCGCATGGCGCTCAGTGTGCTCAGTGGTATGAGCGTGGGCGACCTGGCTCAGGCCATCAGCGCGCAAGACAGCGGGCGTATCGTCAAGGTGCCCGGCATTGGCAAAAAAACCGCCGAGCGGCTGCTGCTGGAGCTCAAGGGCAAGCTCGGTGCCGACCTGGGCCTGCCCGGCGCCGGCCCGGCCCAGAGCGATGTGCAGAGCGACATTCAGCAGGCGCTGATGGCGCTGGGCTACAGTGAAAAAGATGCGGCCGCCGCGCTCAAGCTGCTGCCAGCCGAGGTGGGCGTGAGCGACGGTATCAAGCTGGCGCTGAAGGCGCTGGCCAAGTGACGATTGCAGATTGAACCCATGAGCATCCAGACCGACGACTTCGCCCCCGCGCCCCGCATGGTGTCGGCGGCGCCCGCTTCGCCGAAAGAAGAGGCGATTGAGCGCGCGCTGCGCCCCAAGCTGCTGGACGACTACGTGGGCCAGCAAAAGGTGCGCGAGCAGCTGGAGATCTTCATTGGCGCGGCAAAAATGCGCAACGAAGCGCTGGACCATGTGCTGCTGTTTGGCCCGCCCGGCCTGGGCAAGACCACGTTGAGCCACATCATTGCGCAAGAGCTGGGCGTCAACCTGCGCCAGACCAGCGGCCCGGTGCTGGAGAAACCCAAGGACCTGGCGGCGCTGCTGACCAACCTGGAGCCCAACGATGTGCTTTTCATCGACGAGATCCACCGCCTCAGCCCGGTGGTGGAAGAGATCTTGTACCCCGCGCTGGAGGACTACCAGATCGACATCATGATCGGCGAGGGCCCGGCCGCGCGCAGCATCAAGCTCGATTTGCAGCCCTTCACGCTGGTGGGCGCCACCACGCGCGCGGGCATGCTCACCAACCCGCTGCGCGACCGCTTTGGCATTGTGGCGCGGCTGGAGTTTTACACCGCTGAAGAGCTGGCACGCATCGTCAAGCGCAGCGCGGGTCTGTTGAACGCGCCCATGGACGAGGCCGGCGGCATGGAAGTGGCGCGGCGTTCGCGCGGCACACCGCGCATTGCCAACCGGCTGCTGCGCCGCGTGCGCGACTACGCCGATGTGAAGGGCAGCGGCACCATCACGCTGGACATCGCCAACCGCGCGCTGGCCATGCTCGACGTGGACCCGCAGGGCTTTGACCTGATGGACCGCAAGCTGCTGGAAGCCGTGATTCACCGCTTTGATGGCGGGCCGGTGGGGCTGGACAACATTGCGGCCAGCATTGGCGAAGAGCGCGACACGATCGAAGACGTGATTGAGCCCTACCTGATTCAGCAGGGTTATTTGCAGCGCACGCCGCGCGGGCGCATTGCCACGCTGGCGGCTTACCGCCACCTGGGTGTGGCACCGCCCAAGACCGACGGTTTGTTTGAGGCGGGCCTGTGAGCCGGGCGGCCTCGGCACCGGCAGGGCGCCGCCGGCTTGTTGTTGCAGGCGCCGTGCTGGTGGTGGCCGCCGTGTGGGGCGCCTGGCTGTTCATGCGGGGGCCGGTGATTGATGCTGTCACCGTGCAATCTGCCCCCTTGGTGCGCACGCTGCAGTTTTCGGCCCGCGTGGCCGCCCTTTCGCGCGTGGACGTGGGCAGCACCATCACCGGGCGGGTGGCGCAGGTGCTGGTGGACGAGGGCGCTGCCGTGCGCCAGGGTGACGTGCTGCTGCGGCTGGAGTCTGACGAACTGGACGCGGCATGGGCGCAGGCGCAGGCCGCCCAGCAGCAAGCCCAGGCGCGCCTGGCCGGCTTGCGCAGCACGGGGCGCAGCGCGGCCTCTGCCGCCGTGGCCCAGACGGACGCAACCTTGCGCGCGGCAGCGGCAGAACTGGCCCGCACCGAGCAGCTGGTGGCCCAGGGCTTTTTGAGCGCCGCCCGGCTGGACGATGCCCGGCGTGCCGTGGCCGTGGCTCAGGCCCAGCAGGCCAGCGCACGGGCGCAAAACCAGGCTGTGGGCGAGGCGGGTACCGAACTTGCGCAGGCGCAGGCCCAGCTGGCGGTGGCGCAAGCGGCCAGCGCGGCGGCGCGGGCGCGCCAGGCGCAGGCCAGCGTGCGTGCGCCAGCCGATGCGCAGGTGCTCTCACGCACCGTGGAGCCGGGCCAGATTGTGCAGCCGGGCCGGGCGCTCATGGCCCTGGCGCTGGCTGGCCCGACACAGCTGAGCGCGCAGGTGGACGAGCGCTTTCTGGACCAGCTGCGCCCGGACCAGACCGCTGCGGTCGTGGCCGATGCGTTCCCCGCGCAGCGCTTCATGGCCAGGGTGTTGTCCATTGCCCCGGCGGTGGACGCCCAGCGGGGCGCCATCGAGGTGCGGTTTGCGCTGGTGGAGGCGGCGCCGCCTTATTTGCGCGAAGACATGACCTTGTCGGTCGAGGTGGAGACCGCCCGGCGCGACAGTACGCTGGTGTTGCCGCTGGCGGCGTTGCGCGATGGCGTGGCCAGCGCGCCTGGTGACACCGGTGCTGCCGGCTATGTGCTGGTGCGGGTGGATGGCCGTGCCCAGGCCCGCGACGTGCGCCTGGGGCTGCGAACGCTGGATGCGGTCGAGGTGCTGGAAGGGCTGGCCACTGGCGACGAAGTCTTGCTGGGTGGTGCGCTGGAAGCGGGGCAGCGGGTGCGTGCGCGGCCGGTGGCGGGGCCTTCGGCGCGCGCTGCTGCGTCGGCGCAGGACGCCGGCTCGGCGCTCACCAACACCATGGGGCGCTGAGCGCCATGAACGCCATCACTGCGCTGCTCGGCTTCGAGTTTCGGGTGGCCATGCGTTTTCTGCGCGAGGGGCGCATGCAGACCGTGTTGATCATGGTCGGTGTGGCGGCGGGGGTGGCGGTGATCGCCTACATCTCGGCGCTGATTAGTGGCCTTCAGGAAAATACGCTGGCTAAAACCCTCGGCGCGCAGGCGCACATCACGCTGCGCTCGCCCGACGATGTGGTGGTGCCCGCCGCCGAGCGCGTGCTGGGGGCCCAAACGCTGACCGAAACCCAGCCGCGCGCCCAGCGCCTGCGCTCGGTGGCCAACTGGCAGGCGCTGTTGCCCGGGCTTGAACAGCGGCCCGGCGTGGCCGCCGTCTCGCCCATGGTGGCCGGCGCGGGGCTGGCCTTGCGGGGCGAGGCCACGCAGTCTATTTCGCTCATGGGCGTTGATCTGGACCGCTACGACCGCATCGTCGGGTTGCGCGGCAAGGTGGTTAGCGGCGTGGCACGGTTGGCGCCCGGTGAAGCCATTGTGGGGCGCGACCTGGCCGCCGACCTGGGCGTGCGCGTGGGCGATCGCTTCACGGTCCAGACCGCCTTGGTCAGCGACGCGGTGCGCGTGACCGCGCTGGTGGACCTGGGTGTCAAAGAGCTCAACCGGCGCACCGTGATCGTGCCGCTGCGCGCAGCCCAAAGCCTGCTCGACCTGCCCGGTGGTGCGACCACCATCGACCTCGCCGTGCGCGACGTGTGGGCGGCGCAGGCGTTGGCCGACGACTTGCGCCGCCAGTTGCCTTACCAGGTGGAAAGCTGGCAGGAAAGCAATGCACAACTGGTTTCAGCACTGAACGCACAGTCGGTCAGCACCAGCCTGATCCGGGGTGTGGTGCTGGTGGTGGTGGTGCTGGGCATCGCCAGTGTGTTGGTGGTGTCGGTGGTGCAAAAGAGCCGCGAGATTGGCATCTTGCGTGCGATGGGCGCCACGCAAGGCCAGGTATTGCGGGTGTTTCTGCTGCAGGGGGCGGTGTTGGGTTCGGTGGGTTCGGTGCTCGGGCTGGTGCTGGCGGTGGTGCTGATCTGGCTGTTCACCACCTTTGTGCGGGGCGCCGATGGGCTGCCGCTGTTCAACATCACCCTGCAGCCGGCGCTGGCCGTGCAGATCGCCTTGCTCGCCACCGTGTGCGGAGTGCTGGCGGCCGTGGCGCCGGCGCGGCGTGCGGCCGCCATGGACCCGGCGCAGGCCATCCGCATCTGACTGCAGGCCCCACCGCACATGGCAGAACTTGTAACCCCGTCACCCACCCCGTTGATCGAGCTCGACGGTTTGCGCAAGACCTACAACGCCGGACTGCCCTCCGAGGCCGAGGTGCTGCACGGCCTGTCGCTGCGCGTGAACACGGGCGAATTCATGGCGCTGATGGGGCCTTCCGGTTCGGGCAAGAGCACGCTGCTGCATATCGTGGGATTGCTTGAGCGCATGACGGCGGGGAGCTACCGCCTGCAGGGCGAGGCGGTGCAAGACCTGGGCGACACCGAACTGACCTTGCGCCGGCGACTGATGCTCGGTTTCGTGTTCCAGTTTCACCACCTGTTGCCGGCCTTCACCGCGCTGGAAAACGTGACCATGCCCGCCCTCATGGCCGAGGGACGGGTGGGCGCCAAGCAACTGGCCCGCGCCCGTGAGCTGCTGGACGCGGTCGGTTTGTCAAAGGCCATGGACAAACGCCCGTCCGAGCTGTCAGGTGGCATGCAGCAGCGGGTGGCCATTGCCCGTGCCTTGGTGATGGAGCCGCCGCTGGTGCTGGCCGATGAACCCACAGGCAACCTGGACACGGCGTCTTCGGACGAGGTGTTCGTGCTGCTGCGCCGCATGCACGCCGAGCGCGGCGTGTCGTTTGTGGTGGTGACCCACGACCCCCGGCTGGCCGCACGCTGCGACCGCCTGGTGGAACTGGTCGATGGTCAGATTGCGCGCGACGAGCCGGTTGCGCCATCCCCATCGTCTGCCCCGGTGGTGGGCGCTGGCTGACCCTGGACCCGTCCCGCTGGCGCTTTCTCAGGCTGTGCGCTCGTCCAGCGCACCGGTTTGCAGGTGGTGGGTGTCGGCCCAGCCCACCAGGCTCAGGCCTTCGGGGGTCCACAGCAGGCGGTTGATGGCGGTGTTGGTCAGCTCCCAGCTGCGCGGCGCCTGCAGTTCCAGGCGGGTGGCGGCGCGGTACAAAATGTCCAGCACCCCGCCGTGGGCCACCATCAGCACCTGTTCACCGGGATGGCGCGCGGCCAGTTCGGTGACCGCAGCCACCACCCGGGCTTGCAGTTGCACCAGCGACTCACCGCCGGGCGGTGCGAAGTCGGGCACGCGTTTGCGCCAGGCCAGCGCGTCCTCGGGCCAGCGGCTTTCCAGGTCGGCCCAGGTGTGGCCTTCAAAACGGCCAAAGCAGCGCTCGCGCAGGCCCGTGTGGGTGGTCACCTGGCCGCTGTGCAGCGTGGCCACGGCCTGCGCTGTTTCGTGGGCGCGGCTCAGGTCGCTGGCGTAAAAAGCGGCAATCGGCTCCTCGCGCAGCGCCTGCGCCAGTTGCTGTGCCTGCCAGCGGCCGTGTTCGTTCAGCTCAATGTCGGTGTGGCCCTGGATGCGGGTGTCGCGGTTCCAGGCGGTTTCACCGTGGCGCACGGCCAAAATGCGGGTGACTTGCAAGGGGATGTCCTTGGGTGGGTGCAAAAGCGCACTGTACCGGCATGCGCCGGGCGGCGCTGGCTGTTCGATCGGCTGCGCAATGGGTGGGAGTTGAATCCCCCGCATTTTTCACGCAACGCCGCAAGGCTTTGCGACAGAATGTGCAAATGTCCATGCCAGACCCTTCCTTGGCCGGAGACTTTTCGTCCCTGTTCAATTTTTTGCCCATCGGCGCCTACCGCAGCTCAGCGGAAGGCGCGATGCTGCGTGCCAACCCCGCGCTGGTGCAACTGAACGGCTATGAGTCTGAAGCCGAGATGCTGACCAACGTCAACCGCATCGGTAGCGATTGGTACACGGTGCCTGGCCGGCGCACCGAGTTTCAAAGCCTGTTGGCGCACCACGGTTTTGTGCGGGGTTTTGTCTCTGAGGTGATCCGCCACGGTGGCGACGAGCGCCTGTGGGTCAGCGAAAACGCCCACACGGTGCGCGACGCCCAAGGGCAGCTCTGCTATTACGAGGGCACGGTGGAAGACATCACCGAAGCGGTGCGCGCGCAGCAGGCGCTGCGCCACAGCGAAGAGCAGTTGCGCCTGATCACGACGCAGATACCCGGCATGGTGTTTGTGGTGCATGTGGCCCCCAACGGATGGCGCAGCTTTCGGTTTGTCAGCCCGGGGGTACAAGAAATTTACGGGTTTTCGCCCGAAGACCTGATGCGCGACCCGATGCTGGTGACCCGCTACCGCCACCCCGACGACCAGCCGCAGCTGGAGCAGGATGTGAACCAGATTGCACAGGGGCCCGTGGATCTGGTGGGTGAGTTCCGCATCGTGCTACCCGACGGCCGAATCAAATGGCTGCTGCGCCGGTCGTGTGCGGTGGCCTCTGACCACGAGGGCCATGTGCGGGTGGGCGTGTTGCTCGACATCACCGACCGCAAACAGACCGAGATGGCGCTGCGCCAGAGCGAAGCCCTGTGGCGGCTGGCCCTGGAGAGCGCGGGCGACGGCGTGTGGGACTGGAACCTGAAAACGGGTGAGGAATTCCTGTCGCCCAGCATCAAAGCCATGTTTGGCTTTGGCGACTCCGATCTGGCCAACCTGGCCGCCGCACTCGACGAACGTACCCACCCGGACGATGTGGCGAAGATGGCCGCCGACCGGCACGCGCATTTCGACGGCACGACCCCGGTGTACCGCAACGAGCACCGGGTGCAATGCAAGGACGGCACCTGGAAATGGGTGCTTTCGCGCGGCATGGTGATTGCCCGCGACGACGCGGGGCAACCCCTGCGCATGGTGGGTACCCACACCGACATCACCGAACTGAAGCAGGCCGAAGCCCAGCAGCGTGCGCTGGAAGCGCAGTTGCGCGAGTCGCAAAAAATGGAGGCCATTGGCACCCTGGCCGGCGGGGTGGCGCACGATTTCAACAACCTGCTGGCCGCCATTTTGGGCAACCTGGTGCTGGCCCGTGAAGATGTGGGCGAACACCACCCGGCCCAGGAAAGCCTCACCGAAATCAGCCGCGCGGCCATTCGGGCGCGCCAGCTGGTGCAGCAGATACTGACCTTCAGCCGCCGCCAGACGCAGGAAATGCAGCGCCAGCCGCTCACGCTCCTGGTGGAGGAGGCGCTGGGTCTCATGCGCTCGCTGCTGCCGGCGGGCATCAAGCTGGTCGCCCGGTTGCCGTCGGCCACGCTGCCGGTGGTGGCCGATGCCACGCAAATGCAGCAGGTGCTGATGAACCTGTGCACCAACGCCTGGCAAGCCATGGAGGGCCGTTCGGGCGACGTGACCGTGGCGCTGCGGGAGGTGCGCCTGGACGCCGCCCAGGCCTTGCTGCTGGGCGACGATTTGCCCAGCGGCGCTTACGCCTGCCTGAGCGTGGCCGACAACGGGCCGGGTATGGACGCGGACATCCAGCGCCGCATTTTTGAGCCGTTTTTCACCACCAAGGCGCCGGGTGCTGGCACCGGGCTGGGGCTGGCGGTGGTGCACGGTATTGTCAAAACCCACCACGGCGCTATTGCGCTGGCCAGCCGCCCCGGTGAGGGTGCTCGCTTTGATGTGTACCTGCCGCTGGCCGGCGCCGAAACGGCGGTGGCTACAGATGCGCCACCGCCGAGTGCGCCGCCCGAAGCCAGCGCGGCGCCGGGCAAACACATCGTCTACATCGACGACTACGAGGCCATGGTGTTTCTGGTGGGGCGCTTGTTGCGCAAGCAGGGCTACCGCGCCAGCACGTTCAATTCGGGCGAAGAAGCCTTGGACTGGCTGCGCGCCCACCCACAAGAACCGGTGGACCTGGTGGTGACCGACCAGAACATGCCCGGCATGTCGGGTGTGGACGTGGCCAGCGCCCTGGCGCAGTGGCGCCCCGGCTTGCGCGTGGCCATTGTTTCAGGCCATGTGAACGACCAGCTGCTGACCGCTGCAGCGGCGGCGGGCGTGACCGAGGTGATGGGCAAACAAGACAGCATGGACGCGCTGGGCGATGCCATACGTGAACTGCTGGAGCGCACGACCGGCGCCGCGCGCTGAAGCGGGCGGGCGCCTGCGCTGCCTCAGCGCGGCACTTCGATGTTGACCTGCCGCACACCGTCCGGTGGCGTGGGGAAGTCGCGCAGGGCTGCGTCGAGCATGGCGCTCCACAGCTCGGGCGCACTGTTCCAGCGGCCTTCGTGGGCCGCCCGCGACTCGTACACCACCCGCGCACTGGCCGCGTGGCGCACCACCAGCGACACCTCGCGTTTGTAGTACGGCATGTCCATGCGCATGAACACGGGCGACCAGATGATGTGCCCACTGGCTGTGACCGCGTAGTCGCGCCCCGGAAAACCCAAACCGCCCCAGTAGCCGTCCCACGGGTCTTCCCAAGGCGCGCGGGGCAGCCGCAAGGTGCCGGCGCTCACTTGCACCGTCCAGGGGGCTGCCGTGGGCGCATCGTGCACCGACCAGCCCACCTTGGCCAGCGCCACACGTGCCAGGTCTTCCAGTGCGTCTTGCCCGGCTGCGCCCGGCCCGGCGCCTTGCGATGGCAAGCGTTCAAAGCGGTAGGTTTGTGGCGCCTGCGGCACGGCCGCCGGGGCTGTGGCGGCGGCGTCGCTCCAGCGCGCAAAGCTTTGCACCTGGTTGTCCACCAGGTACACGCTGGCACAGCCGCTCAACAGGCTCAGCGCCAGCGCGGCCAACGCCGCCGTCATGGGGCGCAGCCGGGTGGTGCGTTGTGGGGCATGCAGCGGGTGTTTCGTCATGGGGCCTCCGGCAGGTGGGTGGCGCCCAGTCCCCAAAGAGGGGTCAGTGCGCCGTGGCGATGGGTATCACGGCTTTGGTGACCGTAGCGTTCCCGGCGTCCGTGAGCAAGTCCTCTGCGTCAAATTTTGGAGCCGGCAAGGGCTCCTCGTCAAACGCCTTGTCACCGTCTTCGCTGGCCACACCCGTGGCCTTGAGGGTGGTGAACGGGTGCAGCTTGGTGTCCAGCAAATGGCTGGCCACCACGTTTTGCAGGGCCGAAAACATGTTTTCAATGCGCCCTGGAAACTTCTTTTCCCATTCTTTGAGCATGTTGCCCACCTGCTTGCGCTGCAGGTTTTCCTGGCTGCCACACAGTGTGCAGGGAATGATGGGGAATTCGCGCAGCTCGGCCCAGCGGCTCAGGTCTTTTTCGGCCACGTAGGCCATGGGGCGGATCACCACGTGCTGGCCGTCGTCGCTCACCAGCTTGGGTGGCATGGACTTCAGCTTGGCGCCAAAAAACATGTTGAGCAGCAGGGTCTGCAAAATGTCGTCGCGGTGGTGGCCCAGGGCAATTTTGGTGGCGCCCAGCTCGCTCGCTACGCGGTACAAAATGCCCCGGCGCAGGCGGCTGCACAGGCTGCACAGCGTTTTGCCTTCGGGTATGACGCGTTTGACGATCGAATACGTGTCCTGGTTTTCAATGTGGAACTTCACCCCCAGTTTCGTCAGGTAGGCGGGCAAGATGTGCTCGGGGAAACCGGGTTGCTTCTGGTCCAGGTTCACCACGATCAGCTCAAAGTTGATGGGCGCGCGGGCCTGCAGCTTTTGCAAGATGTCGAGCATGCCGTAGCTGTCTTTGCCCCCCGAGAGGCAGACCATGACCCGGTCGCCTTCCTCGATCATGTTGTAGTCCACGATGGCGCGGCCCACTTCACGGCACAGGCGTTTTTCAAGCTTGTGGTTTTCGCGCTGCTGCTTGCCCGCGGCACCGTATTCGGCGGCCGGTGCTTCGGTGGGGCTGGTGTCGTCCAGGGTGGGGTCGACCCAGCCAGGGGCGTTCGTTGTGGTTTCCATCGTGTTCACCATTGGCCACTTTCCATGCGAATCGCCACTTCGCAGTCGTCAAAAATTTCGAGTTTGGCAATTTTTACCCGCACGCCAACCACACCCGGCATCTGCATCAGTCGGCGGGTCAGTTTGCCAATCAGGCTTTCCAGCAGGTTCACGTGTTCGGCGGTGCATTCGTCAATGATCAGCTGGCGCACCTTGCGGTAGTCCAGTACGTGGCTGATGTCGTCGTCGTGCGGCAGCAGCGGCTGCGTACCCTGGTTCAGCTCGGCGTCTACCTGGATCGGCTGCGGGCTGGTTTTTTCGTGCTCCAAAATGCCCAGGTTGGCGTCGAAGCGCAGGCCGGTGAGGGCCAGTATTTGGGTGCCGGCCTGCGGCGCAAAAGGTGTGTTCATGACGGACGGTACAGGTTGGGCCGCGAGGCGGGTTACATCAGCGAGAAGTCGCGTTCAAAGCGCATCAGGTGCTGGCCACCGTCCACCAGCAAGGTGGTGCCGGTGATGGATCGGTTGTCCAGCGCAAACGCGACCGTGGCCGCCACGTCTTCCGGGGTGGACGAGCGCCCCAGTGGCGACTGGCGGTGCAGCGCCTCGAACTTGTCGTCGCTGAGCATGTGGCTGGTGAGCGTGAGGCCCGGGGCCACGCCCACCACCCGCACGCGCGGCGCCAGCGCCATGGCCAGCATGGTGTTGGCCGCTTCCAGCGCCGCCTTGGACAGCGTGTAGCTGAAAAAGTCGGGGTTCATGTTCCAGAGCTTCTGGTCCAGCAGGTTGACCACGGCGGCGTCGCCCTGGCCATCCACCGCCACCCGGTGGGCGTGCAGCGCTTGGGCCAGCAGCACGGCGGCACCCGTGTTGGCCCGCAGGTGGGTTTCCATGGCGGCAAAGCCAAAGCTCTCGGCGCTGTCGTGCTCAAAGGTGGACGCGCTGTTGACCACCGCATCCACCGCACCAAAATGCGCCACCACCGCGGGCAGCAGGGCCCGCACGCTGGTCTCATCGGCCAGGTCGGCGTAGAACGGGTGGGCGCTGCCTGCACGGCCGGTCAGCGCGTCGCAGTCGGCCGCGGTTTGCTGGGCGTCGGCCACCGAATGGCGGTGGTGCACCGCCACGTTCCAGCCGGCGCTGGCCAGCTTGAGGGCAATTTCGCGGCCCAGGCGTTTGCCCGCGCCGGTCACAAGCACGGTGCGGTGCGCAGGCTGTGCAGCAGCCGCAGGGAGGGAAGCGAGGGACATTGGGCGACAATCTGAGGGTGAGCACCCCCTTGATGACAGAACCTTCTAGTTTAACGATCGCCCTGCTGCAGCGGGTGCATGAGGCCATGGCCGAGGCCGGCGGCTGGTTGCCGTTTGACCGTTTCATGGCCATGGCGCTGTACGAGCCGGGGCTGGGCTACTACGCCAACCAGACCCCCAAATTTGGCCAGATGCCCGGGGGTGTGGACGGGCAGGGCAGCGATTTCGTGACCGCGCCCGAACTCACCCCCCTGTTTGGCCAGACGCTGGCGACCCAGGTGGCGCAGGCCTTGAGCGCCACCGGCACCGACGAGGTGTGGGAGTTTGGCGCCGGCACCGGCGCGCTGGCCTTGCAGGTGCTGGACGCGCTGACCGCCCAAGGTCACATGCCCAGGCGCTACACCATCGTGGACCTGTCCGGCAGCCTGCGCGAGCGCCAGCAGGCCACCCTGGCCGCCTACGCGGGTGTGGTGCGGTGGGCCGACGCCTTGCCCGAGCGCTTTGAAGGCGTGGTGCTGGGCAACGAGGTGCTGGACGCGATGCCGGTGCAGCTGCTGGCGCGGGTCAGCGGCGCCTGGTTGGAGCGTGGCGTGGCGCTGGACAGCGCCGGCGAGCTCGCCTGGGCAGACCGGCCCACTGCGCTGCGCCCACCGGTGGAGGTAGAAGGCGTGCACGACTACCTGACCGAAATCCACCCCCAGGCCGAGGCCTTCGTCAAAACGCTGGCCGACCGGTTGCAGCGCGGCGCAGCCTTGTTGCTCGACTACGGTTTCCCCGAGGCCGAGTACTACCACCCGCAGCGCCACATGGGCACGCTGATCTGCCACCGCGGCCACCGCACCGACCACCACCCGCTGACCGATCTGGGCTTGAAAGACATCACCGCGCACGTGAACTTCACCGGCGTGGCGCTGGCCGCGCAAGACGCCGGCATGCAGGTGCTGGGCTACACCAGCCAAGGCCGTTTTTTGTTCAACTGCGGTCTGCTCGACCTGGCCCGCAACGCCAGCGTGCGCGACAACGTCATGATGCAAAAGCTGGTCAACGAACACGAAATGGGCGAGTTGTTCAAGGTGCTCGCACTGGCGCCTGCCGCCAGCGCCACGGGCTGGGAACCGCTGGGCTTTTCCCACGGCGACCGCACGCACCGGCTGTGATCGCCATGACCGCTGGATCCCGTTTTTCAACAGGCTGCCCATGATCCGCTGGATGATCGTCATTTTTCTGGCGCTGCTGCTCATCAGCTGGTTTACGCCGTTTTTGCAAAAGCTGGGCTTGGGCAAGTTGCCGGGTGATGTCCGCTTCCGCTTTCTGGGTCGCGACTGGTTTTTGCCGTTCACCACCACGCTGCTGCTGAGCTGGGGCGCCAGCCTGATCGCGCAGTTCGTGTAAGGTGGGTATACCCACCGGGGTGTCTTGATTTTTCGGCGCTGACCGCCAACTGAAGCGTCACACCCCCCCACGGAGCCACCATGTCCAACGAATCCCTGCACATTGTTTGTCCCCACTGCCACACCACCAACCGCGTGGCCAGCGCCAGCCTGGGCCAGGCGCCCGACTGCGGCAAGTGCCACCGCCCCCTGTTCACCGGGCATCCGGTGGCGCTGAACGAGGCCGCGTTTGACAAACACATTGCGCGCTCACAGGTACCGGTGTTGGTGGATTTTTGGGCGCCCTGGTGCGGCCCCTGCCGCATGATGGCGCCCGCATTTGAGCAAGCCGCCCAGCAACTGGAGCCGCAGATGCGTCTGGCCAAGGTGGACACCGAGGCCGAGCAAAACCTGGGCGCGCGCCTGAACATTCGCAGCATCCCCACGCTGGCGCTGTTTGTGGGCGGGCGCGAGGTGGCGCGCCAGGCCGGCGCCATGGGCGCGGCCGACATCGTGCGGTGGGCGCGTTCGCACGGGGTTTGATCGGCGGTTGATGCGCAGGCCTTTGCGGTGAATGGCTGGTAACTGAGTTACGTGTCCCGCATAATCCGGACTCGTTCGAGCCGTTTTTGACGGCACGGGACCGATCTGTTTTGTGGTTTTCACCCTATGTCCTCTTCAACCTCCGACCGTCCCCGCCTGCTCGCCGACGTGGGCGGCACCAACGCCCGATTTGCCTGGCAAGCTGGCGCTGGCGCACCCATCACCGATGTGCGGGTGTTGCCTTGCGCCGAGCACGCGACGCTGCAGCACGCCATACAAACCTACCTGAGCGCCCTGGGGCGCGGCACGCCGCACGCGGTGGCCATTGCCATTGCCAACCCGATCACGGGTGATCAGATCCGCATGACCAACCACCATTGGTCGTTTTCGCAAGCGGCGGTCAAGGCCGAGTTTGGTTTTCACACGCTGCGTCTGTTGAACGACTTCACCGCCTTGGCGCTGGCGCTGCCTGACTTGCCGGCGCACGAGCTGCGCCAGGTGGGCGGCGGCATGGCGCAGCCCAACGCGGCCATGGGGCTGGTGGGTGCCGGCACCGGGCTGGGTGTTTCGGGCTTGTTGCCCAATGGTTTCGGGGGCTGGGTACCGCTGGAAGGCGAGGGTGGCCACGTGACGCTGCCCGCCACCACACCGCGCGAACGGCTGGTGATGGACGGTTTGATTCGCCGCTACGGGCACGCCTCGGCCGAGCGTGTGACCTGCGGCCAGGGCCTGCTGGACACCTACCTGTTGCTGTGTGAAGCCGATGGTGTGAGCGTGGGCGGTGTGAATGGTGCTGCCGACGTGAGCGACGCCGCCCTGAAAGCCGGGCACCCGCAGGCGCTGGAAGCGCTGAACCTGTTTTGCGCCATGCTGGGCTCGGTGGCCGGCAACCTGGCGCTCACGCTGGGTGCGCGCGGTGGCGTGTACGTGGGCGGCGGCATTGTGCCGCGCCTGGGCTCCTGGTTTGACGCCTCGCCGTTTCGCGAGCGGTTTGAAACCAAGGGCCGGTTTCAGCCCTATTTGAGCGCGCTGCCGGTGTGGGTGATTACGTCGGCCCAGTCGCCGGCCTTGATGGGGGCTGCCCGCGCGCTGGGTTGAAATTTAGTAACAGATTTGCGGGTTTTCCCTGATGGTCGTTTTCATTAATTAATGAAAAATTAATGACCCCGGCGCGCTGTGCGTGGGGCCAACCAACAACGGGCCACAGGCCCCTCTCGGAGACAGCCATGAAGTTCAATTACACCCTGGGCGCGACCTTGGTGGCGGCCATGTTGGCCACCGCTTGCGGAAAAAAAGAAGAAGTCGTTGCCACTCCTGCACCAGCGCCCGCTGCTGCGCCTGAGCCCGCAAAAACCTCGGTCGAGGTGTTGCACTACTGGACATCGGGTGGCGAGGCCAAGTCGGCAGCCGAGCTCAAGGCCATGCTGGAAGCCAAGGGCCACGAGTGGAAAGACTTTGCTGTGGCCGGTGGCGGTGGTGACAACGCCATGACCGTGCTCAAGAGCCGCGCCGTGTCGGGCAACCCGCCCACGGCCGCGCAGGTCAAGGGCCCGGCCATCCAGGAATGGGCGACCGAAGGCATGCTGGCCAACATCGACAGCGTGGCCCAGGCCGAGAAGTGGGACGAATTGCTGCCCAAGGTGGTGGCCGACGTGATGAAGGCCAACGGCAGCTACGTGGCCGCCCCTGTCAACGTGCACCGCGTCAACTGGATGTGGGCCAACCCCGAGGTGTTGAAGACAGCCGGCGTGTCCGGCATGCCCAAGACCTGGGACGAGTTCTTTGTCGCGGCCGACAAGATCAAGAAGTCGGGCAACGTGGCGCTGGCCCACGGCGGCCAAAACTGGCAGGACTTCACCGTGTTCGAGTCGGTGGTGCTGGGTGTGGGTGGTGCCGCGTTTTACAACGACGCACTGGTGAAGCTGGACCCGGCTGCCATTGCCAGCCCAACCATGACCAAGGCGCTGAACACCTTCCGCAAGCTCAAGGGTTACACCGACGCTGCCTCCACCGGCCGCGACTGGAACATGACCACCGCCATGGTGATTGGTGGCAAGGCCGGTTTCCAGTTCATGGGCGACTGGGCCAAGGGCGAATTCACCGCCGCAGGTCAGAAGCCGGGTGAAGGTTTCCTGTGCGCTGCCGCACCGGGCACGGCCAACGCCTACACCTTCAACGTGGACTCGTTCATCATGTTCAAGCTGAAGGACGAAGGCGCCCAGAAGGCCCAGGCCGATCTAGCCTCGGCCATCCTGAGCACCGAGTTCCAGGAAGTGTTCAACCAGAACAAGGGTTCCATCCCCGTGCGTCTGGGCCACAACATGGACAAGTTTGACGACTGCGCCAAGCTCTCGGCCGCCGACTTCGTGGAAACCGCCAAGTCGGGCGGTCTGGTGCCGTCCATTGCCCACGGCATGGCGGTGGACCCAGCCAAAGCCGGCGCCATTCAGGACGCGGTCACGCAGTTCTGGAACGACGACAAGTTGAGCGTGGCCGACGCGCAAAAGCGCATCGCACAAGCCGCCACCAACTAAGCGGCTTCACCAAGCCTTATCAGCGAGTCAGGCACGGGCGCTCCCCAGCGGGGGGTGTCCGTGTCCGAACCTCCCATGCCCAAAACACCCGACAACCTCCTGCCCAAGCTGGTACTGGCGCCCGCCTTTGTACTCGGCCTGGCCTTCATCTACGGCTTCATGGTCTGGAACGGGCTGCTGTCCGTCACGGCATCGCGCATGTTGCCCAACTACGAGCTGGTGGGACTGGCCCAGTACGAGCGCCTGTGGGCCATGGACCGCTGGTGGGTGGCCCTGAAAAACCTGGCCATTTTTGGCTTTCTGTATGTCGGCGTGTCGATGGCGCTGGGCGTGTTTCTGGCCGTGCTGTTGGACCAGAAAGTGCGTGGCGAAGGCTTCATTCGTACCGTGTACCTTTACCCCATGGCCTTGTCGTTCGTGGTGACCGGCACCGCCTGGAAATGGATTTTGAACCCCAGCGAAGGCCTGCAGAAAATGATGCAGGACATGGGCTGGACAAGCTTTACGTTTGACTGGCTGGTCCAGTCGGACATGGCGATTTACTGCGTGGTGATTGCCGGTGTGTGGCAGTCGGCGGGGTTTGCCATGGCGCTGTTTCTGGCCGGCTTGCGCGGTGTGGACGACAGCATCATCAAGGCCGCGCAGATCGACGGCGCATCACTGCCCCGCATCTACCTGCGCATCGTGCTGCCCGCGCTGCGGCCGGTGTTCTTTTCAACCCTGATGGTGCTGGCTCATCTCGCCATCAAGAGCTTTGACCTGGTGATGGCGCTCACATCGGGCGGCCCCGGCTACGCCACCGACGTGCCCGCCACCTTCATGTTTGCCATGAGCTTTACCCGTGGCCAGATCGGTCTGGGTGCCGCCAGCGCGACCATCATGCTCGCCACCGTGGCGGCCATCGTGGTGCCGTATTTGTACAGTGAGCTGAGGAGCAAGCCCCATGACCGCTAGATTTTCCCTGGGGCGCCTGGTGCTCATGACCACGCTGCTGGTGGGCGCTGCCTTCTTCCTGGCGCCGCTCTATGTGATGGTGGTCACGTCGCTCAAAGACGCCGACGAAATCCGCAACGGCAACCTGTTGAGCCTGCCCGGCAGCCTGAACTTTTCGGCCTGGGGACAAGCCTGGTCCACCGCCTGCACCGGCGTGGAATGCAAGGGCCTGCAGCCGTTTTTCTGGAACTCGGTGTGGATGGCGATTCCCGCGGTGTTGATCTCCACCACCTGGGGCGCCCTCAACGGCTATGTGCTCAGCCTGTGGAAGTTTCGCGGAAGCGAAACCTTTTTTGGCTTGCTGCTGTTTGGCGTGTTCATGCCGTTTCAGGTGGTGCTGCTGCCCATGAGCCAGGTGCTGGGGTGGCTGGGCTTGTCCAGCACCATCGGCGGTCTGATCTTTGTGCACTGCCTGGCCGGTTTGCCCAGCACCACGCTGTTTTTCCGCAATTACTACGCTGCGGTGCCCGGTGAGTTGCTCAACGCCGCCCGGCTCGACGGTGCGGGTTTTTGGCAGATCTTCCTGCGCATCATCGTGCCCATGTCCACCCCCATCGTCATGGTCACGCTGATCTGGCAGTTCACCCAGATCTGGAACGACTTCTTGTTTGGCGTGGCCTTCAGCGGTGCCGATTCCAAGCCGGTCACCGTGGGCCTGAACAACCTGGCCAACACCACCAGCAGCGTCAAGGCCTACAACGTGGACATGGCGGCGGCCCTCATTGCGGCGCTGCCCACGGTGGCGGTGTATGTGCTCGCCGGGCGGTATTTTGTGCGCGGCCTCACCGCTGGCGCCGTCAAAGGTTAAGGAAAAAAATCATGGCATCGTCACTCGACATTCAAGGCGTTCGCAAGTGTTTCGGCAAGGGCGACAAAGCGGTGGAGGTGTTGAAAAAGATCGACATCGCCGTCGCTCCGGGCGAATTTCTCATCCTCGTGGGCCCATCGGGTTGCGGCAAGTCCACCCTGCTCAGCATCATTGCCGGGCTTGAAGAGCCCACCGAAGGCGCCATCAAGATTGCGGGGCGCAACGTGGTGGGCGTGGCCCCTGCGCAGCGCGACATTGCCATGGTGTTCCAGAGCTACGCGCTCTACCCCACCATGAGCGTGGCCGACAACATTGGCTTTGCGCTGGAAATGCGCAAAGTGCCCAAGCCCGAGCGCAAAAAGCGCATCGACGAAGTGGCTGCCATGTTGCAAATTGAGCACCTGCTGGACCGCCGGCCCAGCCAGCTTTCGGGCGGGCAGCGTCAGCGCGTGGCCATGGGCCGGGCGCTCGCGCGCCAGCCGCAGCTGTTTCTGTTTGACGAACCGCTGTCCAACCTGGACGCCAAGCTGCGCGTCGAGATGCGCGCCGAAATCAAGCGGCTGCACCAGGCCAGCGGCATCACCAGCGTGTATGTGACCCACGACCAGATCGAGGCCATGACGCTGGGCAGCCGCATCGCGGTCATGAAAGACGGCATCTTGCAGCAGCTGGGCACGCCGGACGACATTTACAACCGCCCGGCCAACACCTACGTGGCCACCTTCATCGGTTCGCCCACCATGAACCTCATCACCGGCAAGGCCATTGCGGCGGCCGATGGTGGCGGTTTTGGCATTCAGGGCGCCGACTTGCGCCTAGCCAGCCCGGCGCCCCAAGGCAGCCAGGCCGTGCTGGGTTTGCGCCCCGAGCACATCGTGTTCAGCGACGCAGCGCCTTGGCGCGGTGAGGTGAGCGTGGTGGAACCCACTGGCGCCGACACCTACGTGGTGGTGAAAACCGCGGCGGGCGACGTGACGGTGCGCACCGCGCCGCAAGTGCGGGTGAACCCCGGCGACCGCGTGGGTCTGGACATTCAGATGGCGCACGCCAACTGGTTTGACACCCAGTCGGGTGTGCGGCTCGGCTGACCCGCCAGCAAAGGACCAAGCCCCGGCGGCTAACCCAGCCGCAGCTCCACCCGCAAGCCTTGCGGTTGCACCCGCTCCACCCGCGCTTCACCGCCGTGGCGGCGGGCGATCTCCTGCACGATGGCCAGGCCCAGCCCGCAGCCGCCAGGCTGTTCGCTGGCGCGCCAGAAGCGTTGAAACACGTGCGCCATGTCCTCGTCGCTGAGCCCTGGTCCGTTGTCTTCCACCGCCAGCAGAGCGCCGCTGGGCAGTGCCTGCACCCGCAGGGTGATGGTGCTGCCGCACGGGGTGTAGCGCAAGGCGTTGTCGATCAGGTTGGCCATGGCCTCACGCAGTTGCAGCGTGTCGCCGTTCATCACCAGGTGATCGGCGCCCTCGTAGCCCAGGTCCATGCCGGCGGCCAGTGCGCGCGGTGTCCATTCGCGGGCCACTTCACGGGCCAGCACCGGCAAGTCCAGCGGCTCGCTGCGGGCGCGGGTTTCGGTGCGGGCCAGGGTCAGCAGCTGGTGCACCAGGTGGGCGCTGCGCTGCGCGCCGGTGAGCACCTTGGCCAGCCGCTGCGACAGGGCAGGGTCGCTGGTTTCCCGCTGGGCCAGTTCCACCTGGCTGATCAGCCCGGCCAGCGGCGTGCGCAGCTGGTGCGCCGCGTCGTTGATGAAGCGCTTTTCCTGGTTCACACTGCGCGCCACCTCGTCCAGCAGGCCGTTCACCGCCTGCACCAGTGCATGCACTTCGCTGGGGGCCTGCGTCATGCCAATGGGCGACAACGCGTTCACCGAGCGGTGTTCCAGCTGGGCCGTGAGGCGGGTCAACGGGGTCAGCCCGCGCCGGATGCCGCCGTACACCAGCAGGCTCAGCAGCACACCCAGGGCCAGCAGCGGCGCCAGCATGTCGGCCACCAGCTCGCGGGCAATGCGCTGCTGCACCGCCAGGCCCTTGCCCACCTGCACGCGCAAGGTTTGCGGCGTGGCACCTTCGCCGTACCGCACGTCCATGGCCACAATGCGCAGCGGTTTGCCGTCCAGCAGGCCGCCGTACAGCAGCGGCTCGCCCGGCCCGCCAGGCGCTTCGGTGGGCTGGGGCAGGCGCTGGTTGCCCAGCAAAAACTGCCCCGGCGGTGACGACACCATGTAGCTGATGCGGTCGTCCGGGTCTTGTTCCAGCACGTCTTGCGCGGCGCGGGGAAAGTCGATCAGCAAGCCCGAGCCCACCGGCTTGACCTGCCGCGCCAGCGCCCGCACCGACTGGGTGAGCGACTGGTCAATGCCTTTTTCAGCGTAAGACAGTGCGATGCGGTAGGTGAGCAAGCCGCCACCGGCCCACAGCACCAGCTGCGGCAGCAGCAGCCACAGCAGCAGCTGGCGGCGCAGCGAAAGCAGGGCAGGGGCGGACATGTGGGTTAGCGGTGAGCGGGCATGAGTAAAAGACTCGCAGCCTCTCAACCCGCCGCCGTTTCCAGCATGTAACCCAGGCCGCGCACATTGCGTATGTTGAACGTGGAGCCCGCCAGCTTCCGCCGCAGGCGGTGCACATACACCTCCAGCGCGTTGGACGCCACAGCACCCGGCTCGCCGGGGTCCGACTGCCAGGCGCCCAGCACGTCTTCGCGGCTGACCACCTGGCCGCTGTGGCGCACCAGCAGGTCGAGCAAAGCCCATTCGCGCTGGGTCAGGTCTATGGCTTCCTCGCCCAGCCAGGCCCGTGGCACCTGGGGATCCAACCGCAACTGGCCCACACCAGTGCCCTGCACGGGTGCGGGGTTGGCGCCGCCAAAAGCCGGCAGGCTGGCGCGGCGCAGCATGGCCTGCAGCCGTGCTTGCAGCTCGTCGCGGTTGAAGGGTTTGGTCAGGTAATCGTCGGCGCCGGCATTGAGACCCGCCACCCGGTCTTCCACGCCATCGCGCGCGGTGAGTATCAGCACCGGCAGAGCCGGCAAGCGCTGGCGCAGGGTGCGCAGCACGGTCAGCCCGTCGACCTTGGGCAGGCCCAGGTCCAGCACCATGCCGTCGAAGGACACCGTTTGCAGCAGGTGCAGCGCCTGTTCGCCGTCGGCGGCGGTGTCGGTGCGGTGCCCCGCTTGCATCAGCTGGGCGCTCAGTCCGTCGCGCAGCAGTTCGTCGTCTTCAACAATCAGGAGGTGGGCCATGCGGCCAAATTATGCGGGCTTTTGCACGGGTGCTGCGGCCGGTTCGGTGGGGTGGTCGTGCGCCAGCCCCAAGGCGTGGGCAATGGCCCGCGCCCGGGCTTCGTGAATGGCGCCTGCAATGCGCAGCCCCACGGCGGTCGCGTCGGCGGCGGTTGCCGTTGGGGAAGTGTCGGGTGTATCGGCTGCGCGCTGCAATACGCTGGCGGCCAAGGCGCCGGTGTCCACCGACAAGGCCGCGTCCAGCGCCTGGCGCAGACGGGGGCGTTGCGGGTACGTTTTTTCGCTATGGCCCAGGCGCCCCCGGGCATCGCATTCGCAGGCCAGCAGCGCCTCGTCAAACCGCTCGGGGCGGCGCAGCGCGTCGCAGCGTTCCAGCAGGCGCAGCAGCGCGGCCGCGCCAAACTCGGTGCTGCGGTGGATGTTGCCGTGTTCGCGGGCCACCACGTCGGCCAGCTCGCGGCTCTCGCGCGGCACACGCCAGCGCTCGCACAGCCCGCGCAACAGCTTTGCGCTGCGCTCTTCGTGGCCTATGTGGCGCGGCAGCACGTCGGCGGGCGTGTTGCCTTTGCCCAGGTCGTGGCCCAAGCAGGCAAAGCGCACCGGCAGCGGGGCGGCCAGGCGGGCGCTCATGTCCAGCACCATCATCAGGTGCACGCCGGTGTCGATTTCGGGGTGGTAGTCGGCGCGCTGCGGCACGCCCCACAGGCGGTCCACCTCGGGCAGCAGCCGCACCAGCGCCCCGCAGGCACGCAGCACTTCAAACATGCGGCTGGGACGCTGTTCCATGAGCCCGCGCGACAGCTCTTGCCACACCCGTTCGGGCACCAGGTGGTCCACCTCGCCGTGGTCCACCATGTGGCGCATCAGGTCCAGCGTTTCGGGGGCCACTGAAAAGTCGGGGAAGCGGGCCGCAAACCGCGCCAACCGCAAGATGCGCACCGGGTCCTCGGCAAACGAAGTCGTCACGTGGCGCAACACCCGGGCCTGCAGGTCGCGGCGCCCGCCGTAGGGGTCGATCACATACGCGGTGGCTGGGTCGTCGGCTTCTGCCTCGCTCACCGCCATGGCGTTGATGGTCAGGTCGCGCCGGGCCAGGTCGTCTTCCAGCGTCACGCCCGGTTCGGCGTGAAAGGCAAAGCCGTGGTAACCCGGGGCGGTTTTGCGCTCGGTGCGGGCCAGCGCGTATTCTTCGCGCGTTTTGGGGTGCAAAAACACCGGAAAATCGCGCCCCACGGGCAGGTAGCCCTGCGCTTGCATGGCTTTGGGTGTGGCGTCCACCACGACCCAGTCGCGGTCAAAATGAGCGGGGGGAGCGGCCAGGGTGTCTTGTTGCATCAGGGCGTCGCGCACCGCGCCGCCCACCAGGTAAATCTTCATGCTGCCAAGTTTATGTCCAGCGCAGCCCGGCGGTGGGCTTAGCGGCCCAGCCGGTAAGGCTCTTCAAAGTCCAGAAAATCGTGTTCGGCCAGCGCGCCTTGCACCCAGGCTTGTACGCCGGGCAGCGAAGCCACCCGGTCCACATAGGCTGCCAGGTCGGCGGGCAGGGGCAGGCCGTAGGTTTTCAGGCGCATGCACACGGGCGCAAAGTAGGCGTCGGCAATGGTGAACGTGCCAAACAGCAGCGGGCCCGTGCCGTCGGGCATCTGCGCAGGCTGGGCCGCCAGCAGCTCGCCCCACAGGCCACACAGGCGGGCCACGTCGGCGCGCACACCAGCCTGGTCGCGCCAGATCAGGCGGCCCACGTCGGGCAGGCTGGCTTCAATGTTCATGGGGCAATGGCTGCGCAGCGCGCCAAAACCGCTGTGCATTTCGGCGCACACGCTGCGGGCCCGAGCGCGTGCCCGCAGATCAGCAGGCCACAGGGCTTTTTCAGGGAAGCGCTCGGCCAGGTACTCGGCAATGGCCAGCGTGTCCCACACCGCAAAGCCGTCGTCCACCAGCACCGGCACCTTGCCCACCGGGTTGATGCCGCGCATCTGCCGCTTGAAGGTGGAGTTGGCCTCGAACGAGTCGAAGCGCACCATGACTTCTTCAAATGCAATGCCCGCCTGCGTCAGCAGCACCCAGGGGCGCATGGACCAGGACGAATAGTTTTTGTTGCCAATATAGAGTTGCAGCGCCATGGATGTTCCTTGTCAGAGCCTGCATGCTAAGGCCTCGTCGTCGCCGCATTGATGCAAAAAAACCGCAAATTGATGCGGGTTCGGGGTGTCAGAGCCGGGCGTTTGGGTCAGCGCCCGTGGCCACGCATCAAGCGTACTTTTCCAGAATGCGCGTGGAGCGCTCAACTTCCCGGAACGTGTCCACTTCCGACTCCGAGGTCGAGACCGCTTCCATCACCGAGCAGGCCATCATCCGGTAGAAGGCCTTGTCCATCGCTTTGCGGGCGGCCGACATTTGCTGTGCCACGTCTTCACAAGGGCGGCCGCTTTCCACCATGTCAATCAGGCCGCGTACCTGGCCCTCAATGCGTTTGAGGCGGTTGATCACGTCGCGCTGGTGTTCGGACCGGTAGGCCGATGCCGTTGCAGAAGGCTCTGAGGCGCTGGACGCGGTTTTTGCTGAAGTGGCTGCCATGGTGTGTCCTGTAAGAAAGGTGCTAGCCCAGAGTTTGCCAAAGAAACGGCTCCCCACGTCGTCATGCAATCCCTAATAGTGACTTTGGTTTAGGTGCGTACCCTACCCCCTAGGGTAGTCACCAATGACGAAGTGCAGGGGGATCGATAAGTTACGGGTTGCAACGTTTGATGAAAGTCAAACCGCAGTTTCACCACCCACGGACAAAGAGGACCCGTTTCATGCATATCTTCAAGCGCATCTCCATCGGCCTGGCCCTGACGGCCACCCTGCTCGTGACCACCGGTTGCGGCAGCCTGGCCACCATCAGCAAACTCGAAGACGGCGCCGGCGCAGAAGCCTCGCGCATGTGGGACCGCTGGATCGAGGGCAACGGCGACATCGCTGTGGCCACCACCTGGGAAGCCAAGGTCAAGCCCGGCTTGAAGGCCAGCGAGGTGGAGGAGATCCTCAAAGCAGTTGCCGTTGAGCGCAACATGCGCGACGTGGGCACGCTGCCGCTGTCCAAAGAACTCGAAGCCCGCTCGGGCAAGAAGGAAAAACTGCTGACCGTGTATTCCTTCTGCAGCCCGGCCACCGCTCGCAAGATGGTGGACTTCAGCCCCCACATGGCCGCTTATCTGCCTTGCCGCATCAGCATGGTCGAGCACGACGATGGCAGCCTGTGGCTCTACACGCTGAACATGGACATGATGGTCAAGATGGGCCGCAAGCTGCCCTCGCCCCTGAAAGAAGAAGCCCAAGCCGTGCGCGACACCATCTGGGAAATGATGCAGCGCGGCTCCAAGGGTGAGTTCTAAACCCCCAGCTTCCATTCAATAAAACCACCCGAGGAGACACTTCATGACGTTCAAAATTCACGCCTTGCGCGCAGCGGCACTGCTTGCCTTGGGCGCAGCCATGCTGCCCGCCCACGCCACCAATGGCTACTTCCCGCATGGCTTTGGCCTCAAGGCCAAGGGCATGGGCGGCACCGCCGTGGCCCTCACGCACGACGCCTTTGCTGGTGTGAACAACCCGGCCTCGGCCGCATTCGTGGGGAACCGTTATGACATTGGTGCAGAGATTTTCTTGCCCAAGCGCAGTGCGACGGTCCCTCCAGCCATGGGCGGCGTTACCGTGGAAAGCGGCAAGAGCGCATTCCTGATTCCTGAATTCGGCTACAACGTGGCGCTGTCGGACAAGCTGGCCCTGGGCCTCACGGTCTATGGCAACGGCGGTATGAACACCAGCTATGCGCCGAGCTTTGGCGACATGAATATTTTTGGCGGCACTGGCAAGCTGGGTGTGAACCTGATGCAACTCATCGTGGCGCCCACAGTGGCCTACAAGTTGGCGGATAACCACTCGCTGGGCCTGTCGCCCTTGTTGGTTTACCAGCAGTTCGAGGCGTATGGGCTGGATGGCCCGGGCTTCGGACTGGAAAACCAGGGCAAAGACAACAGCACTGGCATTGGCGTGCGTCTGGGCTACATGGGCCAATTTGGCGATGCCGTGACCGTGGGTGCCTCGTATTCACCCAAGATCAACATGTCCCGCTTCAAGGACTACGCCAACCTCTTTGCCGAGAATGGCGACTTCGACATTCCAGAAAACTACGCCTTGGGCGTGGCTGTCAAGGTGACTCCGGCGGTGCAGGTGGCTTTGGATTACACGCGCATCAACTATTCGGGTGTTGCGTCTATTGGCAACGCCAGCTCAGACCCCGCAGCGCCAGGTTTCGGCTGGCAAGACGTCAAGACCGTCAAGCTGGGTGTGCAGTGGCAAATGAACAACCAATGGACGCTGCGCGCAGGCTACAACCATGGCACGAACCCGATTCAGCCAGCAGACGCGTTCTTGAACATTTTGGCGCCCGGCGTGATCAAGTCGCACATCACCGTGGGCGGCACCTACGCCATGTCAACGAACGAAGAGCTCACCTTTGCCGCCTGGCATGGCAAGAAAAACACCGTGACGGGACCGTCGATGGCCGGTCCGGTGAGCATCTCCATGAGCCAAAACGGCGCCGGTCTGCAGTACAGCCGCAAGTTCTAAGTTTCTTCATCTGAGACGGCGTCTCATTCGGCCACCGGGTCCCAAAGACCTGGTGGCTTTTTTTCGTCCGAGCGGTGGCGCGCGGTCAGCGCCGCCCGGCGCCCTGGCGGGCTTGCAGCAAGGCGCTGCGTCCGCCGCGGTCGCCCAGGTAGCTGGGTGCAATCGCTTCCACCCGGGCCGGCACAATGCCCAGCGCCTGCAGGCCGGGGTTTTGGCCGGTGGCCACGTTGTCCACCGACATGGCGGCCAGGTTGTCTCGGCTCATGAGCGGCTCACCCGGTGCCAGCTCCATCATGAACGCCTGCAACCGCCCGATGGCCATGGGCAGCGGCAAGATGGGGCGCTCGGTGCTGCCGTGGCGCCCGGCCAGGCGCACCAGTTCGCCCAGGGTCAGTACATCGGGCCCAGCGCATTCAAAGGTCTGGCCCACGGTGCTCATGGGGAGTCCTTCGTCTTTCAGGCAGGCCAGCACCGCGCTGGCCACGTCGTCCACCCACACCGGCTGAAAGCGGGCGCCGGCGCCGGCCAGTGGCATCACCGGAAACACGGCTTGCAGACGCGCAAACAGGTTCAGGAACCGGTCGCCAGCGCCAAAGATCACGCTGGGGCGCAGCACCGTCAGGTCCAGGTTGGCTTGGCGCAAAACTTCTTCGCCCCGGGCTTTGCTGCGCTGGTACAGCGAAGGGCCGTCCAGGCCCACGCCGAGCGCGCTCACATGCACCACGCGGCGCACCCCGGTGGCGGCGCAGGCCCGCGCCAGCTTGGTCGGCAGCTGCACATGCACATGCTCAAAAGCGGCTTCGCTGCCGTGCAAGATGGCCACGAGGTTGACCACGGCATCGTGCCCGGGCAGCAGGCGGGTGAGCTGGGCTTCGTCGTGCACATCGGCTTCGAGCACGGTCACACGGGGCAGGTGCTGCACGGCGGCGGCGTTGATGGCGCGGCGCGTGGGCACCGTGATGCGCCAGCCCATGCGGTGGAGCTTTTCACACACATGGCGGCCCACAAAGCCGGTGCCGCCGAGGACGAGGATGTTTTTCATGGAGGGGTCTGGTTGAGGAGCAAGTCGGTTGTACAACGGGATCGCGCTGCGTGTCTGCCGTTCAGGGCAGGTCGCGGTTGACGGCCACGGCGGCCGGGCGCGGGCCCACCACACCCAGGCGCGCACGCAGCGACTGCGGCTGGCCGGTGATGAGCGCGGCGTAGTTGGTGGTGTTGGCCAGCACGCGTTTGACGTAGTCGCGCGTTTCGTCAAACGGGATGTTTTCTGCCCAGATCTCGCCCGGCAGCGTGGGGCCGTTGCGCCAGGCGCGCGGGCGCCCAGGCCCGGCGTTGTAGGCCGCCGCCGCCATGGGCAGCGAGCCTTCAAAGTCGTCCAGCGCAAACTTGAGGTAGGCCGTGCCGATCAGGATGTTGGTGTCCAGCTCGTTGATCTGCCCCGCTTTGAAGTCGGTGAGCCCGATCTTGCGGGCGGTCCAGCTGGCGGTGGCGGGCATCACCTGCATCAGGCCAGACGCGCCCACATGCGAGCGGGCATTCATCACAAAGCGGCTCTCCTGGCGGATCAAGCCATACACGTAGGCCGGGTCCAGGCCAATGGCGCTGGCCCGCTTCACCACTTCGCTCTGGTGCGGCATGGGAAAGCGCTGGCTGTGGTCCAGGGCGTCGGGGGTGCGCTTGCTGGTGTTGATGCAGCGGTCCCACAGCTCGTGGCGGCAGGCCAGCGCGGCAGCGGCCAGCAGCTCGCGTTCGGCCTTGCCGCCAGGGGCGTGCAAGGCCACCGCGTAGTGCCACTCGCGCACGCCTTCGCTGCGCAGGCCCAGTTGTATGGCTGTCAGTGCGCGCCGCAGGCCAGGGTGGCTTTCAGCGGCCGCCATTTCTTGCGCCGTGAGCGGCGGCGGGGCTGGCGGCACGGTGATGGTGCGGCCCAGCTCTTCCATGGCCAGTTGCTCGTAAAAACCGCGCGGTGAGGCAATCGATTCGTACAGCGCGCGGGCTTGTGTGGGGGCGGTGGCGGCGTCGGGCTCTTTCAAGGCTTGCTGAGCGCGGGCGCGCCAGTACACCCACACCGGCTCGCCGCGCTGGGCTTCGCTCATGGCGGCGACCGCGTCGCGCACGTGGCCCCACGCGCCGGCGCGCAGCCCGGCACGGGCTTTCCAGGCCAGGTGGTCGTCGTGCATGAAGCGGTCTTGCCCGTTGGCGAAATGCACCAGCGCGTCGTCTTGCAGCTTTTGCGCCGAACGCCGCCCAATCACGCCCCACAGCCAGCCGCGCTCTTCTTGCGTGAGCTGCGTCACCCAGCGCTTGCGCTGCAGTTCCAGCGCTGCCGCGGTGGGGTCGCTGGCGGCCAGGCGGATCGTGGCCAACGTCACCATTTCCTTGGTGCGCGGGCGAATGGCGGTGAATTTTTCGTCGAGGTATTTCGCCGGGTCTTTGGCCAGGGCCTCGATCATCGGTACCCAGTCGGGGTCGAGCATGGCCACGGCCTGCGCCACGGCGCGGGGCTTGTTGGCGTCCATGGCCAGGCGGGCGCGCTGCCACACCGCCAGCGGCTTCAGGTGGCCGCTGTCCAGCAGCGCCTGGGCGGCGGTCGCGCAGCCTTCGTCCACATCGCGCTGCGCGTGCCACAGCGGCGCCACCTGGCGGGCGGCTTCGCTGGCGGGGGTGCGTCCGGCCACGGCGTCCAGCATGAGCGCGTAGCACTGCACCTGCCGGTCGTCGTTCATGCGAAATTTGGGCAGCTCGGCTTCAAACGTGGCCCAGTCGCGCTGCTTGCCCAGATGCAGCAGCCAGTCGTTGCGCAGGCGGTCTTCCCAGTAGCTGCCGGCCATGCGGTCCATGGCGGCGGGTATCTCAGTGGCTGGCGCGGTGTCCAGCCGGGCCTTCATGTCCCAATAAATGGCCAGGGGTTCCAGTGCGTGGCCGCGCACGCGGGGCAGCAGGGTGGCCATCTGGCCGGTGTTGTTGCGCCGAAACGCGTCGCGCATCTCCAGCAGTGCCGTATCGGCAGGGGTTTGCGCCCAGGCCGTTGCCTGCAGCGCCAGCGCGGCCATAATGGTTGCGAGACCTTGCTTCATTATTCTTCCCTGTTTCAGGCTTACCAGTTTCATCTGCTGATTATGGACAACAAAGACGGTCAAAGTTCCTCTCAACTCCCTATGAAACAGGGCGACGGATCAGCGGTGGTGACGCAAAAAGCCGCCTGGCGAAAAGCGCTGGTGGACAAGCGCCAGAACCTGGCCGACCGCGCCTGGCGCAACGACCTGCTGCAACGGGTCATGCGGGTCTGGTTGATCGAGCGGCCCGACGCCATCATTGGTGCCTACTGGCCCATCAAAGGTGAGTTTGACCCCTTGCCGGCGCTGTTTCGCTGGCAAGAAGCCGGGCTGGAAGAAGACGCCCAAGGCGCCCAACGGCACCGGCGCATTGCGCTGCCCGTGGTCAACAAGGTGGATAAAACGCTCACCTTCTACACCTGGTACCCCGGCTGCCCCATGGAAGAAGACGCTTTTGGCATCCCCAAGCCCAAAGACACCGAAATTGTGGAGCCCACACTGATCTTTGTGCCCTGCGTGGGCTTTGGGCCGGGCGGCTACCGCTTGGGTTATGGCGGTGGTTTTTACGACCGCACCCTGGCCAGCCTGCAGCCCAAACCTTTTACGGTGGGCCTGGGTTACGACTTTTCCTGGCTGCCCGAGATGCGGCCCGAAATTCACGATGTGCCGCTGGACGCCATCTTGACCGACACCGGGGCGATGTGGCCAGAGAGGTAGAGCCCCCCACGCTCCCCACTGCATGTGGTTCGCTGCCCCCCGAGGGGGCTGTTTCACCTTGGGGTGGCCCGGCGGTGAAACGCGTGTGCCACGCGTTCCTCCTGATGCTCGCACCCGGTCGAGTAAGTAGCGGAAGGGTGCAAGATCTTCTGGCTTGAGCTTGCCTTCAGGGATGCTCCGCATTGGCGTGCACTTCGGTGATGCGCTTTTCGCGCCGCACCACATACAAGCCGCTGCCCACGATGATGGCCGCGCCCAGCCAGGTGTGGGCGGCGGGCAGGCTTTGCCAGATGATCCAGTCCAGCCCCAGGCCCCAGGCCAGGGCGCTGTATTCAAACGGTGCCACGGCAGAAGCCTGGCCGTGGCGAAACGCTTCGGTAATGGCCAGCTGGCCGCCAAAACCGGTGATGGCCAGCGCCAGCAGCAGCGCGGCGTCGGTGCTCTGAATGGCCACCCAGCCGGGTGCAGCCAGCGCGCCGGCGCCCAGGGCCATCAGCACCATCATCGACAGCACCATGCTTTCGCTGCTGTCGGTGCGGCTGGCCAGCCGGCCTGTTACGGCCGTCACTGCGTAGCACAGCGCCGCGCCCAGCACCGCCAGGCCGCCCGTGGTCACCAAGCCCGCTTGCAGGTCTTCGCCATTGGGGCGCAGCGCAATCAGCACGCCCACAAACCCGATGGCCACGGCCCACCCGTGCGCGGCGGGTACGCGCTCTTTCAGCACCCACACCGACAGTACCGTGATCAGCAGCGGTGCAATGAAAAACAGCGTGTAGGCGGCCGACAGCGGCAGGTCGCGCACGCCCAACGTGAACAGCGACAGCATGGTGATGCCCAGCGCGCCGCGCAGCAAGTGCAGCGGCCAGCGCACCCGCCACACGGTGTGCCAGGCGCCGCGCCAGGCCACGTAAAGCAGCACCAGCGGCAGCGCGGTGGCGCCGCGCAGCGCCGCAATTTGCAGCACCGGGTAGCGGGTGGACAGCAGCTTGAGCACCGCGTCCATGAGCGCAAAAAAGCCCACCGCCACCAGCATGGCGATGATGCTGCGCAGGTTGCCGCTGGGGTGGTGGTTGGGCTGGGTCATGGTTTGGAAATCGAGCGGAGACCGGTGCGTGGGCCCGTGAGTGTGCCGCACCAGGCGGGCGCACACAGCGCCAGCGCGCGTCAATCCAGGTGGTCCACCGTGTCGGGGTCGGGCACGTCGCCAATGGCCTCGCGGGTGGCGGCGGCCTGCTGCTGCAGCCAGTCGCAAAACGCCTTCACTTCCGGGCGCAGGGTGCTGCGTGGCGCTACCAGCAGCCAGTAGGCCAGCGGCGAGTCCATGCGGGTGTGGGGCAGCGGCTCCACCAGCGCACCGCTGGCCAGGCTTTCGGCCACCAGCGGCAGCCGTGCCAGCGCCACGCCCTGGCCGGTGAGCGCGGCCTGCACGATCTGGTGCGCGTAGTTGAAATACAGCCAGCGCTGCGGCGTGAGCTTGTGCGGCACGGCGGCCTTGGCGCCGCGTGGGGCTTTGTCCGGCGGCGCGGTGTGGCCAAACTGGTCCAGCCAGCGCTGCCAGGTCAGCCATTCCAGGTGGCGGGTGCGGTGGGCGTCGCCGGCTTCAATCAGCGTCATTTTGGCCAGGTCTTCCACCTGGGCGAGGCGGTGTTCTTTCAGCAGCCAGGGGCTGGCCACGGGCGTGAGCTGCTCGCCAAACAGGCGAATGGCCCCGGGCGGGGCGGCCTGCGGCACCACGTAGCGCAAGGCCAGGTCCACGTCGGCGGTGGCCAGGTCTACCGTGGCGTCTGACGCATCAATGCGGATGTCAATGTCCGGGTGTTCGCGCTGAAACGCTTCCAGCCGGGGAATCAGCCACATGGACGCAAACGACGCCCAGGTGGTGATGGCCACGCTCTTGCGCCCCGCGCTCTGGCGAATCTGCCGCACCGCCGCATCAACGCGTTCCAGCGCCACGCCTGTGGCGCGCAGCAGCTGCGTGCCGGCGCTGGTGAGCTCCACAGCCCGCGTGTGGCGCAAGAAAAGCGCCGTGCCCACCTCGTCTTCCAGCGCCTGAATCTGCCGGCTCACCGCGCTCTGCGTGAGCGAAAGCTCTTCGCCGGCGGCCCGAAAGTTCAGGTGCCGGGCCACGGCTTCAAAGGCGCGCAGGTGGCCGGCAGCAATGGGCCGGGTGCGCGGGTGGCTGGTGGTGAGCTGCATGGTCGGGTTGGGCTGATTGATGCGCTTATGGAATCAATAGCTTAGCGCCATTTCATTGGACGCAGCGCCCGCGCAGCGAGAAGATGAACCCCAATCTGCACCCACCGGAGGTCTCCATGTCACCCGCCCATTTCGCCCCCAGCCGCCGCCCAGTCATCGGAACCTGGCGCCTGCACCCCGGCCACGCCATGACGCTGCGCCCCAAGCAGGGTGCCGTGTTGCGCGTCTTTTGCGGGCGCGTCTGGGTGACGCTGGGCCGACCGGCTGGCGCCACACCGCAGAGCGCTGGCGATTGTTTTTTAGGCCCCGGCGATGTGCTGTCCGTGCCCGCCGGTGCACGCATGGTGCTGGAGCCCATCGCGGCGCCGGGCGACGCGGCACCCGTGCATTTCGACTGGACCGATGCACCGGCGGTGGCCCGCCCCGGCCGCTTCGCGCGGGAAGTGGGCTTGCCCCTGCGGGAGCTGGGCGCCGCACTCGGGCACGTGGCCGTGGCCACGGCGCGCGTGTTGCGCGGCCTGTTTGGCTACGGTGAGTTTCTGTTGCCCGGGCGCGGGCGCGTGCTTTCGCCGCTGGAATCACTGCGCTCCTGAAGCTGTCTATTGATCCGGTTGGAAAAGGATTCACCGTGTGCCCTGAGCCTGCCCATTGGCCAACTCAGGACGATCGGCTGCAGGGCTTCGACAGGCTCAGCCCGAACGGGAACAAAGACCTCACCCGGCTGGATCGGCAAGGGCCCAACCGGCGCGAAGGGCCTTGAAACCAGAACGCTGCGGAACGGGCTTTGCCAGGCCGCAGGCGTTGCCCCTTGAGGGGCGGAGCGGCACCGCGCAGCGAGCCAGCGATGGGGGTGAGCCGCAGCCAGTGGGAGAATCCACCCATGGCCCGCCCCAAATCCGCCTCCCACGACCTCAAGCGCGAAGAGATTCTCGACGTTGCCTCGCAATGCTTTGCCCGCCAGAGTTTCCCGGCCGCCAGCATGAACGACATTGCCACCGCCTGCGGCACCAGCAAGGCGCGCCTGTACCACTACTACGAGAGCAAAGAAGCCATTCTGTTTGACCTGCTCGACCGCTACACCCAGCGCTTGCTGGCGCTCATTGGCGAGTCTGAAGCGCGCGCACAGCGCAAAAACCTGAACGAGC
Source organism: Hydrogenophaga sp. LT287 (assembly GCF_055702805.1). Classification (NCBI taxonomy): domain Bacteria; kingdom Pseudomonadati; phylum Pseudomonadota; class Betaproteobacteria; order Burkholderiales; family Comamonadaceae; genus Hydrogenophaga; species Hydrogenophaga sp. LT287. Next base: position 120,098 of record NZ_JBVPZC010000009.1, read on the forward strand.
GCGACGCGCTGAGCGAACTGGTGCGCGCCTTTCTGGACGAATACGAACACTCCGCCACGCGCCATGTGTCGCTGGTGTCCGACACCAAATTTCTGGGCGACGCGCAGCGCGAACTCATCTTGAACCGCCAGCGCGACGTGGTCGCCGCCGTCACCCGTTTTCTCAAGCGCGCCTACCCCGAGCGCGTCACCCCCGCCAACCAGACCGCGCTCACCATGATGCTGTTCGGCATGATCAACTGGACCTTTACCTGGCTGCGCCCCGGTGGCAGCATGAGCTACGCCGCCTTTGCCGACGAAGTGGTGGCCATGCTCGAACGCGGGCTGGGCAGCTGAAACCCCCACCGCAAACACCGGCATGCGCAGGTTTTGAAATTCACTTATGTGAAATTCATTTCGTTTAGGTAAAATACGGCCACTTGTTGCCCGCCCACACTGGAGACCCCCCATGAGCAAAGCCTTCGCCTCCCAGGCCGACCTGGAAGACAAAAAGATCACCTTCGAACAGCTCAGCCCCCATTGCTGGGCCTACACCGCCGAAGGCGACCCCAACTCGGGCGTCATCATTGGTGACAAATACATCATGGTCAGCGACGCCACCGCCACCCCGGCCATGGCGCGCGACCTGATCAAGCAGATCCGCACCGTCTCTGACAAGCCGATCAAATACGTGTTGCTCACCCATTACCACGCCGTGCGCGTGCTGGGTGCCAGCGCCTACCTGGCCGAAGGCGCCACCGAAGTCATCGCCAGCCAGGGCACGCTGGAGCTCATCAAAGAGCGCGGCGCCCAAGACATGCAGAGCGAAATGGAGCGCTTCCCCCGCCTGTTCCGCGGTGCCGACTCGGTGCCCGGCCTCACCTGGCCCACCCTGGTCATTGGCGGCGGCGACGCCACCAAGGGCGAAGTGCCCGGCAAGCTCACCATCGACCTTGGCGGTGTGAACGTGCAGATCTGGAGCCCCGGCCACGGCCACACCCGTGGCGACACCATTGCCTGGGTGGAAGAAGAAAAAGTGCTGTTCAGCGGCGACCTGGTCGAATACGAAGCGGGTGTGTACACCGGCGACGCGCAACTGGCCGAATGGCCCGCCACCCTCGAAGCCCTGCGCGCGCTCAAGGCCGAGTTCATCGTGCCCGGCCGCGGCGAAGCCATGAAGGGCAACGCCGACGTGAACAAAGCGCTGGACTACACCCAGCGCTGGGTCACCACCCTGTTTGCCGCCGGCAAAGAAGCCGCCGCCGCCGGCATGGACCTCAAAGCCGCCATGGCCCACACCCGCAAGACCATGGACCCGGTGTTTGGCCACGTGTTCATTTACGAACACTGCCTGCCGTTTGACGTGAGCCGCGCCTATGACGAGGCCAGCGGCATCAAAAACCCCCGCATCTGGACCGCCGAGCGCGACATGGAAATGTGGAAAGCGCTGCAGAGCTAAGCCAAGCGCCTGCCTAGCCTTTGCACAAGCCGCCCTCGGGCGGCTTTTTGCTGGGCGCTTGCCGCCTGTTGCTACCATGCCCGGCAACACAAAAAACCAAGCACATGACACCACAAGCATTCATTGCCAAATGGGGGCCAGGGGGGCCGGCCTACGCACTCAACGAAAAGCAGGGCGCACAAAGCCATTTTTTAGACCTGTGCGAACTGCTCGGCGTGCCCAAGCCCGGCACCGAGCCCGGGTACTTGTTTGAAGAAGGCACCCGCGTACTCGGCGCCGCGCACGGCTTTGCCGACGCCTTCAAGCGCGGCGCCTTTGCCTGGGAAAACAAAGCCCCCGGCCGCAACCTCGACGAAGCGCTGCGCCAGCTCCAGGGCTACAGCCTGGCCCTTGAAAACCCGCCCCTGCTCGTGGTGTGTGACCGCCTCACCATCCGCATCCACACCCAGTTCAACGGCCACCCCAGCGAACGCCACACCATTGCACTGGCCGAACTCGAACAGCACGAAACCCGCGAAAAGCTCAAGCGCGTGTGGACCGCGCCCGACAGCTTCAAGCCCCGCACCACCAACCGCGACATCACCGAAGCCGCGGCCAAAAGCTTTGCCACCCTGGCCGAGCGCCTGCGCGAGCGAGGCAACACGCCCGACGCGGTGGCCCACTTTCTCACCCAGTGCCTGTTTTGCTGCTTTGCCGAAGACGTGGGCCTGCTGCCCGGCCAGCTGTTTGACCGCCTCATCAACGCCAAAACCATGAGCCCCGAGCGCCTGGGGGACAACCTGGGCAAACTCTTTGAAGCCATGAAAAGCGGCGGCCTGTTTGGCGTGGACGACGTGCCCTGGTTCAACGGCGGCCTGTTTCAAACCATCGCCGTGCCCCGGCTCGACATACTCGACGTGACCGAGCTGCGCAACGCCGCTGACAAAAACTGGAGCGCCATTGACGTGTCCATTTTTGGCACCCTGTTTGAACGCGGCCTCGACCCCGGCAAACGCAGCCAGCTCGGCGCCCACTACACCGACCCCGCCACCATCGAACGCATCATCGACCCCGTGGTGCGCCGCCCCCTGCTGCGCGAATGGGCCAGCGCGCGCGACCGCATGGCCGCGCTGCTCAAGAAAAGCAAAAAACGCGACGACAAAGCCTGGCGCGACGCCGTGGCCCAGCACGTCGGGTTTTTGCAGCGCCTGGCCGCCTACCGCGTGCTCGACCCCGCCTGCGGCAGCGGCAACTTTTTGTACCTCGCGCTCAAATGCCTGAAAGATGTGGAGCACCTCGCCAACACCGAAGCCGAAGCCCTGGGGCTGGACCGGCAGGTGGAGCTGGCCACCGGCCCGGCCAACGTGCTGGGCATCGAGCTCAACGAATACGCCGCCGAGCTGGCGCGGGTGACCGTGTGGATTGGTGAACTGCAGTGGCGGCTGGACCACGGCTACCCCTTCAAGACCAACCCCGTGCTGGAGCCGCTGGACCATATTGAGTGCCGCGATGCGCTGCTGAGCTGGCCCCATCGCCCGGACGAGGCACTGTCTTCACTCCCTCCCCCGGACGAGGCACTGTCTTCACTCCCTCGCCCCTCAGGGGAGAGGGCTGGGGTGAGGGGCGGCGCCAGCGAAGCCACCGCCACCGAAGCCCCCTGGCCGCGCGCCGATGTGGTGGTGGGCAACCCGCCGTTTCTGGGCGACAAGAAAATGCGCGCCGAGCTGGGGGATGCCGCCACCACCACGCTGCGCAAGGTGTACGCAGGCCGCGTGCCCGGCGGCGCCGATCTGGTGTGTTACTGGTTCGAAAAAGCGCGCCAGCAGATCGCCAACGGCCAGCTCAGCGCTGCCGGTCTCGTGTCCACCAACTCGATTCGCGGTGGCGCCAACCGCAAGGTGCTGGACGCGATAGAAGAAACCCAATACATCTTTGAAGCCTGGAGCGATGAGGGCTGGGTGAACGAGGGCGCGGCGGTGCGCGTGTCGCTGATCGCGTTTGGAGCCGAACAAGCCGAGCGGCGGTTGGACGGCGTGGCCGTGGCTCGAATCCACAGCGACCTCACTGCGGGCTCCGCCGCGACGGCCGATGTGACCCATGCCGAGCGCTTGCCAACGAACGCAGGCGTGAGCTTTCAAGGTCCGGTACTGATTGGACAGTTTGATGTGGAGCCCGAACTGGGGCGCGATTGGCTGCGACAGCCCAACCCGAATGGCCGACCAAACAGTGACGTACTTCGTCCGCTGACCAATGGCAAGGACATCAATAGCCGAAGTCGCGGTTTGTGGGTTGTGGACTTCTCCGTGCGCCCGCAGGACGAGGCCTGCCTCTTCGAGAAACCTTTTGCGTATGTGCAAACGCACGTTCAGCCAATTCGCGCCACGAACCCGCGCGTTAATCGTCGGGAACGCTGGTGGATTCATGGGGAGACCGGCGCCGGTTGGCGCGCTGCAACCGCAAGCCTTCCGAGGTACTTGGCAACGTCGCAAGTGTCCAAACACCGCTTTTGGACTTGGCAGGCGGTACTTGTGTGGCCTCATCAAACGGTCATCTCGGTCGCTCGCGCCGACGACACCACTTTCGGCATCCTGCATTCACGCTTCCACGAACTCTGGGCGCTGCGCATGGGCACATCGCTCGAAGACCGTCCGCGCTACACCCCCACCACCTGCTTCGAAACCTTCCCCTTCCCCGAAGGCCTCACGCCGGCCGACACCGCGCACCAGCAGACCGAAGCCGTGCCCGGCTCGGCGCACGGCGCGCTGATTCCGGCGCAGATGGCAGATCCCGCTCGCAAGGCCGCAGCCACGCACATTGCCGAGGCCGCGGCGCGTCTGAACGCCCTGCGCGAGAACTGGCTCAACCCGCCCGAATGGACCGAGCGCGTGCCCGAGGTGGTGCCGCTGGGGATGGACAAGAGCCCCTACCCGGATCGCACCGTGCCCAAAGCGGGCTTGAGCGAGGCCGACGCCAAGGCGCTGCAAAAGCGCACGCTCACCAACCTCTACAACCAGCGCCCCGCCTGGCTGGCCATGGCCCACGAAGCGCTGGACGCCGCCGTGGCCGCCGCCTACGGCTGGGCCGACTACTCGCCACAGATGACCGACGACGCGCTGCTGGCCCGCCTGCTGGCGCTGAACCTGCAACGCAGCGCCGCATGAACCTGCCCGCCCTGCCCGCCCCGCTGGGCCACACCGGGCAAGACTGGGTCGTCGTGGCCATCTTCGCCACCGTGTACCTGGGCATGTTTCTGGGCGGCTTGCCGCGCCTGAAGCTGGACCGTTCGGGCGTGGCGTTGCTGGGCGCCATTGCGGTGATGGCGCTCACCGGGCTGCCGCTGCAAGACGCCGCGCAGGCGGTGGACTTGCCCACCATCGTGCTGCTGTTTGCGTTCATGGTGGTTTCCGCGCAAATGCGGCTGGGCGGCTTCTACACCGAGGTCACGCGCCGGGTGGGCGGCTTGGCGTTGTCGCGCCGGGGCTTGCTGGCGGCGCTGATTGCGGTGGCCGGCGGGTTGTCGGCCGTTTTTTCAAACGACATCATTTGCCTGGCCATGACACCGGTGGTGGCCCGGCTGTGTTTGCAGCGTGGGCTCAACCCGGTGCCGTTTCTCATCGGGCTGGCGTGTGCGGCCAACATCGGCTCGGCCGCCACGCTCATCGGTAACCCGCAAAACATGCTCATTGGCTCGGTGCTGCAGCTGCCCTTTGGCGGCTATGTGCGCCAGGCGCTGGGGCCGGTGGTGCTGGGGCTGGGCTTTTTGTGGCTGTGGCTGGCCTACGGCCCGGGCTCGCGCACCGGCGCGGGCGAGCTGGCGCGGCCGGTGGCGGTGTATGTGCCGCTGGAAGACGCACCCGCCTTTGACCGCTGGCAAACCGCCAAGGGCCTGAGCGTGGCCGGGGTGTTGCTGCTGGTTTTTCTGTTTACCGACTGGCCGCGCGACGTGGCCGCGCTGGTGGGCGCAGGCGTGTTGCTGCTGAGCCGGCGGCTGCATTCGTCGCAGGTGATGGGCTTTGTGGACTGGCCGTTGCTGCTGCTGTTCATGGGCCTGTTTGTGGTGAACCACGCCTTTGAACAAACCGGGCTGGCCACTGAGGCCGTGGTCTGGCTGGCGGCGCAGGGCGTGCACCTGAGTGACCCCGGCGCCTTGCTGGTGCTGGGTGCGGCGCTGTCCAACCTGGTGTCCAACGTGCCGGCCGTGATGCTGCTGCTGCCGCACCTGGGCGCCAACGCCAGCGAGGCGGGCGTGATGCTGGCGCTGGTGAGCACCTTTGCGGGCAACCTGCTGCTGGTGGGCTCCATTGCCAACCTGATCGTGGTGGACCTGGCCGCCAAGCAGGGCATTGCCATCGACTGGAAACAGCACGCGCTGACCGGCATCCCGGTCACGCTGGGCTCGCTGGCGGTGGTGTGGGGCTGGATGCGCTGGCTGGGCTGACGCACGAGCGGGCGCCGGTGGCGCCGGCCAGCGGCGCGCCGCTTCAGCGCTGCGCCACCAGCGCCAGCAAATCGTCTTCGTAGCCTTTGAGCACGCGCACGGCGTTGGCGCGCTGTTCGGGGGTGGTGGTGTTGTGCAGCGCGGCAAACTGGGCGCAGCCGTGTTGCACCTGGGTTTGGCTGTAAGCGCTGTAGCCGGGCGTGGGGGACTGCAGCACGCGAGCCAGGTAGCTGCGGGTGGCGTTGAGTGCTGCGGCATTCACCGCCCCGTTGCCATTGCCGTTGCCGTTGCCGTTTTTCAGGGCCTGCACGGTTTGCAGGGTCTGCAGCAGATCGCTCTGGCGGCGCAGGCGTTCTTGCTGGGTTTTCTGGGCGTCCCAGGGCGACTGCTGCAGGCTGCTCTGCAGCAGCTCGCGCTGCGCGGGGCTCAGGCGGCCATAGAGCATTTCGTTGCGGCTCACGGCTTTGTCGAGCCGTTGGCTCAGGCGCTGTTCGGGGCTGCCGCGCACAAAGTCTTTTTCAAACGACTCGTTGCTTTTGGCCTGGTGGCGTTGCAGGTGGGCCTGTTGCTCGGGGCTGAGCTGCTGCGCCAGCCGGGTGAGCGGCTCCAGGCCGCGTTCGCTGGCGCGCTGCACGGCGGCGCGCACGGCTTCAAACTGGGTGCAGGCCTGGGCCGGGGTGATGTCTTGCGTGGCCAGCGCCTGCCACTGTTGCAGCTGGCGGGCGTAGGTGGGCAGCTCATTGCTGCGGTGCCAGGCCAGGAAGGCGTCAATGTCCTGGCGCGCCTGGGGCGACTGCGCACTGGTGAAGTCCATGTAGCCGTCGAGCCACCAGTAGAGCAGGTTGGGTGCCTGGTTGTAGGCCAGGCGCGCGGTGCTGCAGGCGCCCAGCACGATCAGTGTGGTCGCCAGCGCCAGGGCCAGCAAAATACGGCGGGCGATAATCTTCGGATCAATCAACCAAGGGCTCCTTTGGGGCTCAGCAGAGGTGTTCATGTCGTTCACGGTGGATGTGGTGGTGATGGCGGCGGGCAAAGGCACGCGCATGAAAAGCTTGCGGCCCAAAGTGTTGCACCGTTTGGGCGGGCGCGCATTGGCGCAGCATGTGATCGACTGCGCGGCGCGGTTATCGGCCCGCTCGGTGGTGGTGATCACCGGCCACGGCGCCGAGCAGGTGGAAGCGGGCCTGAAGGCGCCAGCCGGCGGCACCGCGCTGAAATATGTGCGCCAGGAACCCCAGCTGGGCACCGGCCATGCGGTGCAGCAAGCCGCGCCCGCGCTGCCCGACGACGGCGTGACCCTGGTGCTGTCGGGCGACGTGCCGCTGACCCAACCCGACACCCTGCAAGCCCTGCTGGACCTGTGCGCCGGCGAGCGGCTGGCGCTGCTGACGCTGGACATGCCCAACCCGACCGGCTACGGCCGCATTGTGCGAGCGGCCGATGCCTCGGTGCAGGCCATCGTGGAGCACAAAGACGCGAGCGAAGCCCAGCGCGCCATCACCGAAATTTACAGCGGCATCATGGCGGTGCCCACCCGGCTGCTGAAGGGCTGGCTGGCCCGGCTGGACAACCGCAACGCGCAGAGCGAGTACTACCTGACCGACGTGGTGAAATTTGCCGTGGGCGACGGCCTGAGCGTGCAGGCGCACCGCATTGCCGACGCGGTGCAGGTGGCCGGCGTGAACAGCCCGCTGCAACTGGCCGAGCTGGAGCGGGCCTACCAGCGCCGCGTGGCCGACACCCTGATGGAGCAAGGCACCCGCCTGGCCGACCCGGCGCGGCTGGACGTGCGCGGCGAACTGGTGTGCGGGCAAGACGTGGACATTGACGTGAACTGCGTGTTTGAAGGCCGCGTGGTGTTGGGCGACGGCGTGCGCATTGGAGCCAACTGCGTGATCGCCAACGCGGTGGTGGAGGCGGGCGCGGTGATCCACCCCTTCACCCACATCGACGGCGAAAAGCTCGGCGTGAGCGTGGGCCCGGGGGCACTCATTGGCCCCTTTGCCCGCCTGCGCCCCGGCGCCAAGCTGGGGGCCGAGGTGCACATTGGCAACTTTGTGGAAGTGAAAAACAGCACCCTGGCCGCAGGCGCCAAAGCCAACCACTTGGCCTACCTGGGCGACGCCGACGTGGGCGAGCGGGTGAACTACGGTGCCGGCAGCATCACCGCCAACTACGACGGCGCCAACAAGCACCGCACCGTGATTGAGGCCGATGTGCACGTGGGCAGCAACTGCGTGCTGGTGGCGCCGGTCACCATTGGCGCGGGTGGCACGGTGGGCGGTGGCTCCACCATCACCAAGAGCACGCCGCCCGGGGCGCTCTCGGTGGCGCGGGGCAAGCAGATCAGCGTGGCCGACTGGCAGCGCCCTGCGAAAAAGAAAACCTGAGTTTTTCGTAGGTCCTGTTTCGAATGTGTCTCAGCCGCCGCGCACGTCCATGGAGCCGCCGTCAAAGCGGCTGTTGGACGAGCGGGGGTCGGTGTCGGTATGGCCCCGGCGGCGGCCCGAGGGCTCCAGGTCCATCAGGCCGCTGATGCCCATGACTTCGGAGTCGCGGTAACCGGTGGCGGGGTAAAGCTGGTCGTATTCTGAAAACTGGGTTTCCAGCTGCTGCAGTGCGCTTTCGCGGGCCGATTGTTTGGCTTTGGGCTGGGGCAGGGCGGCCAGGTTGAGCTGCTTGCGAAACTCGGCCGGCGAGGGCATGCGGTGCAGGCCGTTTTTCAAGAACACAAAGCGCACGCCGGCGGTCTTCAAGATGCGGTTCTTCATCTTCACCTGGTGTGCCTTGGCCTTGGCGTTGCTCAGGTGGTATTGCTCCACGTCAAAAGCAAATGCCGGGCGGCCGTCTTCGCCGCACACCACAAAGTCCACCTGTTGTTGGCGCAGGCGGTCTTCGGCGCGCGCGCTGTCTTTGGCGCGGCGCACCGACAGCATGTTTTTCAGCCCCACGTTGGGCAGCACCACCTGGCCCGGGAAGGTGTCTTTCAGGTAGTCCAGCATCTGCACCTGTTCGGCGGTCAGTATGGGTTCGGGCGTGTAGCGGTCGTCGCGGCCGGACGAGCGCCGCGCGTTCCAGCGCCAGGCCCACACGCCCAAGGCCACCAGCGCCAGGGCAATGGTGAAAGCAATCCACAAAGGCAACATAAAACCCCCTAATACGACACTCAACCGTCTGCGTTTTTAATGAATTCGCATTCTAGGAGCGCTGTGGTGTGGGTGTGGGGGTTTCGCGCGTGTGAAAGCTCGGGGGCGTGTTATTTGCCCGGTTGCGGTGCGCCGTGCAAGGGCGGTGCGCCGCTTGTGCATCAGGCGCTGGGCGCGTGGCCCAGCGGCAGGCGCGGGTCAAACTTGGCCCGCTTGAGGCTGAAAAACGCCTTCACGTTGCGCACATTGGCGTCGCTGGTGAACAAGCGTTGTGCCAGCGCCAGGTAGGCTGGCATGTCGGTGGTGTGTACCACCAGCATGAAGTCGGGCCCGGGGCTCACGCGGTAGCACTGCTGCACCGCCGGGTCGGGCACCACGCGGGCTTCAAACGCTTCCTGGTGTTCGGCGCCCTGGCGTTCCAGCGTCACTTCCACCAGAGCGGTGAGACCGTGGCCCAGCAGCGGGGCGAGCCGGTCGGGGCTGAGCAAGGCCACTTCGCGCTCGATCAGGCCCAGGCTGCGCAGCCGCTTGATGCGCCGCAGGCTGGTGGGCGGCGACAGGTGGGCCAGCTCGGCCAGCGTCTGGTTGCTGCGGGCCGCGTCGGTTTGCAGCAGGTCCAGCAGCCGCAGGTCGGCTTCATCTATATTGATTTCTTCCATAAAAACATTTTCCATGAAATAAAAGAATCATCATTTGTTTGCATGAAGAAAATCATTGTTTTTAGCAATAATTTTGAAGATTAATTTCTTTCACTCCTGTTTAGCATCGGCTCCATTCAATTCAAGGAGCTTGGTATGTGCGGCATCGTGGCAGGGGTTTCAGGGCGCGACATCGTGCCCGTGCTGGTTCAGGGTTTGCAGCGGCTGGAATACCGCGGCTACGACTCGTGCGGCGTGGCCGTGCACAGCGGCGGCCTGCGCCGCGCCCGCAGCACCGCCCGCGTGGCCGAGCTGATGCAGCAGGTGCAAGCCGACCACATTGCCAGCGGCACCGGCATTGCCCACACCCGCTGGGCCACCCACGGCGCGCCGGTGGTGCACAACGCCCACCCGCATTTCAGCCACGGCCCGGCCAACACCTCCACCGACGGCTCGGCTGGCCGGGTGGCGCTGGTGCACAACGGCATCATTGAAAACCACGACGAACTGCGCGCTGCCCTGCAAGCCAAGGGCTACGTGTTTGAAAGCCAGACCGACACCGAAGTCATCGCCCACCTGATCGACTCGCTCTACGAAGGCGACGTGTTCACCGCCCTGCAAGCGGCCGTGGCCCAGCTGCACGGCGCCTATGCGCTGGCTGTGTTTCACAAAGACGAGCCGCACCGCGTGGTGGGCGCGCGGGCGGGCTCGCCCTTGGTGCTCGGCGTGGGCGAAGGCGCCACTGAGCACTTTCTGGCCAGCGACGCCATGGCCCTGGCCGGCGTCACCAGCCAGATTGTTTACCTGGAAGAAGGCGACCTGGTGGACCTGCAGCTGGGCCGCTATTGGGTGACCGACGGCCAGGGCCGGGCCTTTGACGCCAGCCAGCGCCCCGTGAAAACCGTGCACGCGCACAGTGGCGCAGCCGAGCTGGGCCCCTACCGCCACTACATGCAAAAGGAAATTTTTGAGCAGCCGCGCGCCATTGGCGACACGCTCGAAGGCATCGAGGGCATCACGCCCGAGCTGTTTGGCGACGGCGCCTACAGCGTGTTCAAGGCCATCGACAACGTGCTCATCTTGGCCTGCGGCACCAGCTACTACAGCGGCTGTGCGGCCAAATACTGGCTCGAAGACATTGCCAAAATCCCCACCCAGGTGGAAGTGGCCAGCGAATACCGCTACCGCACCAGCGTGCCCAACCCGCGCACCCTGGTGGTCACCATCACCCAGAGCGGCGAAACCGCGGATACCTTGGCCGCCCTGCGCCACGCCCAAGGCTTGGGCATGAAGCACACGCTCACCATTTGCAACGTGAGCACCAGCGCCATGGTGCGCGAGTGCACGCTGGCCTACATCACCCGCGCTGGGGTTGAAATTGGGGTGGCGTCCACCAAGGCTTTCACCACCCAGCTGGCCGGGTTGTTTTTGCTCACGCTCGCGCTGGCGCAGTCGCGCGGGCACCTGAGCGAAGAGCAAGAAGCCCACCACCTCAAGGCCATGCGCCACCTGCCCGTGGCACTGCAAGCCGTGCTGGCGCTAGAGCCCCAAGTGATCAGCTGGGCCGAAGACTTCGCCCGCATGGACAACGCGCTGTTTTTGGGCCGTGGCCTGCATTACCCCATTGCGCTGGAAGGCGCGCTGAAACTCAAAGAGATCAGCTACATCCACGCCGAAGCCTACCCGGCCGGCGAACTGAAACACGGCCCGCTGGCCCTGGTCACCAGCGCCATGCCCGTGGTCACCGTGGCGCCCAACGACACCCTGCTCGAAAAGCTGAAAAGTAACATGCAAGAGGTGCGCGCGCGTGGTGGTGTGCTGTATGTGCTGGCCGACGCCGACACCCGCATCCAGAGCGCCGAAGGCATCCACGTCATCCGCATGCCCGAACACTACGGCGCGCTGTCCCCCATCTTGCACGTGGTGCCGTTGCAGCTGCTGGCGTATCACACCGCGCTGGCCAAGGGCACGGATGTGGACAAGCCCCGTAACCTGGCAAAAAGTGTGACGGTGGAGTGAGCGGCGGGGCCACTTTTTCGTGTTGTTCAGTGGCAATAAAGTCTGAAAGCCGACTCACAAAGTGCGCTCCATTTCTTCATCCAGCCAAACGCAAGGTCTTCACCAACAGGGCATACAGTCCATCCACCGCTTTGTTACCGTGTGACTCGCGGCTGCGGTAGACGGCCACCTCCATTGGGATCAGCGGCCCCAGGCCCTGGGCCGCGCCCAGCACCATCAGGTGCGGCGGCGCGCTGCACTGCGTGAGCACGGCCACGGCCAGGCCGCTGTCAACCGCCGCGATTTGGCCGGCCAAGCTGGAGCTGTTGTAGACCACCTTGTAGCGCCGCCCCTGCTGCGCCAGCGACTGGATGGCGCCGCGCCGCGCGAGGCTGGCCTCTTCGTACACCGCGATCGGCAGCGGGTCGCGCCGCCACAACTCGAACTGCGGCGAACCCACCCACACCATGGGCTCGTGGAACAGAAGGGTCCCACGGCGCGCGTGATCGCGCGAGACCAGGGCCAAGTCCAGCTCGCCACGTGCCACACGCGGAATCAGCGCGGGCGACTGCTCGCAGTGCAGTTCGATCTCAACCCCGCTGTGCTTGGGCGCAAAGCGCTTGAGCACCGGTGTGAGGTACTTCGCCGCGTAGTCGTCTGGCACACCCAGACGCACCCGCCCAGTCAGCTCCTCACCGTGCAGCGCGGCCTGGGCCTCAGCCTGCAGATCCAACATGCGCCGCGCGTAGCCCAGTAGGGTCTGGCCGTCGGGCGTGAGCGCCAGCTTGCGCGGCCCGCGCTCCAGCAGGCGTCGGCCCACTGCGTCTTCCAGCTTTTTGAGCTGCATGCTCACGGCTGACTGTGAGCGGTGCACATCGCCAGCGGCGCTGGAGAGCGAGCCTGTGTCCACCACGGCCACAAAACACTTGAGCCAGTCGATTTGAAAGTCCTTCGGGGTCATGCCAATGCTCCATCCATCCGTTTATCGAATGGAAACGATGTGAATTTTGCGCTTTTCGGAGAGTCGCAAACACCGCACAGTTACGCACATGACCACGCACAACAACTTTCTCGGGCCAAGCGCCCTCACACGCCAGTTGGTGTGGACGGGTTTTCGGCAGATGGTGCCCATCGGCGCCTTCGTGGCAGTGTTCGGCGCCGCCTTTGGCCTAGCGGCCTTGCAACACGGGCTGAGCGCCGCCTCGGCGGTGGGTATGAGCACCCTGGTGTTTGCCGGCGCGGCGCAGTTCGCAGTGTTGGATCTGTGGGGGCCACAGGTGCCGATGCTGGCGTTGGTGCTGACGGTGTTCGCCATCAACGCGCGCCACCTTCTGATGGGCGCCACGCTCTACCCCTGGCTGCGCCAACTGCCAACCACACAGCGCTACGGCGTCATGGTGCTGGCGTCCGATGCCAACTGGGCGTTGAGCATGCAGGCGTTTGGCCGCGGCCAGCCCGGCTTGGGCCTGCTGCTGGGCGGTGGCCTGGCGCTTTGGGTGTTCTGGGTGCTGGGTACCTGGCTGGGCACGCAGGTGGGCGACCTGATCGTCGACGCGCGGCGCTGGGGCCTGGACATGGTGATGGGCTGTTTTCTTCTGGCCATGGCAGTGGGCGGCCAGAAGAACCCGCGCCTGCTCGCCATCTGGGCGGTGGCGGCCTGCGCGTCGCTGGCCGCGCACCGCTGGCTGCCCGAGAACAGCCATGTGGTGACCGGCGCGTTGGCCGGCGGTCTGCTGGGCCTGCTATGGAAGGAGCGTGGCGATGAGCGTTGAAACGCTGGGCGGGGGCACGTTGCTGATCGTGGCCGTGATGACGCTGGTGACCTTGGCCACGCGCTGGGGCGGCGTCTACGTCATGGCCTTTGTCCCTATCGGCCCGCGTGTGCGGCGCTTCATCGCCGCCATGTCGGGCTCGGTGCTGGTAGCCCTGCTCGCGCCACTCGCGGTGAATGGCGACGGCGGCGCCCGTCTGGCGCTGGTTACCACGGCGCTGGTGATGCTGGTGTTCGAGAAGCCATTGCCTGCGATCGCAGCGGGTATCGTGGCGGCGGCGGTGTTCAGGCAGTGGTGATTCGGACAATCAACTCAATTCCAGAAGAACAAGCGCGGGAAACCTCCGCGAGGCAGTTTTCGGTCTGGGGAGAACGCAGATCGAATTGAGTCAATGCCTGTTTCCACGCAGGTAACAGTCTTTCATGACCTACCAGGCGAGGTCAGCAATCGCTGCACATATGCGGGTCGCCAATGCGTCCCGGCTCCAGGCGACCACACCGACCAGGGCCCTTGACGAGGATTCGCCGGGCTTCCGGGCAAAATGCAATTGATCGGGGCGAGCTTGGCGTCGGGCCTGCCGGGAATCCCACCTTGAACAATGGAGCAGCATCAATGGCACTGACGAAGAAGGGCGAGTTCTGGTACGGGACGACGTCGGGCGACACCCAAGCCGAGCTGCGCAGTTACAGCGTTGCGAATCGCCATGAGGCCGTCCGGTTTGCCGCGTCCAAATGCGACTGCGGGTGCCGGAGCTTCGCCCTGCAGACCGATGAAGAAGCCGGCGTGGCAATCCGCACCTGTATCGACTGCGGTCAGGAACACCTGATGGGCGACAGTGCGGAATATGTTGAAGACGCCGTGCCCGAGGCGCACGAGTGCGTGTGTGAAAACGAGGTGTTTGAGCTGATGTCCGGCGTCTCCGTGTACGAGGGCACACATGACGTGCGTTGGTATTACATCGCTTGCCGCTGCGTGGAATGCAATCTGGTCGGGGTCTTCGCAGACTGGAAGTGTGACGCGGGTGATGCGGCGGCCTTCCTCGCCAAAGTATGAACGGCCGAACTCCGCAGAGATCAGGTTCGCAGGCTCTGGGTCACGCGAGGCTCAGAGTCAGGGCTCAAGTTTCAAGCCCTTTCTCGAGCAATACCTGACCTTCTCGCGCTGGAGCGCCAAGCCTCGGCACGTCGAAGGCGCCGAGATCGTGCTTATCGCGCGAGCGGCCAAGTGGTGTCATGGACTCGGCTGTATCAACTGGCGGTGCTATATGACCCAGGAACGGACCGCTCGGCGCTACGAATGTGGAGAAACGCGGGGGGGCAACGGCGAGGTTCAGCAGGGGAGCGTCGAGGTTTCAAATCAGAAACTTACGAGTAGTTGGGAAACCCTTGTTTGACGTATGAAGGGGCGGATTCAAAAGTGAAGTGCAACACCCTGGGTTTCAATGAACGAGGGTGGAATGTTGCGGGCTGTTGAGCAGGAGCTCTCGGTAGACCGCCAGCGGTGATCGTACGCCAAGGCCTTTCCTGGGCCGGTTGTTGATCTGATCGGCAATGGCATCGAGTTGCTCTTGGCTGTAGCCCGAGAGATCGGTGCCCTTGGGTAGGTACTGACGCACCAGTCCATTGGT
>NZ_JBVPZC010000010.1:0-132936 GCF_055702805.1 Hydrogenophaga sp. LT287
GTGTTGCAAAAAGCCGGGCTGGCGGCCAGCGCCATACACGCGGTGGGCATCACCAACCAGCGCGAGACCACTGTGGTGTGGAACCGTCGCACCGGTGAGCCTGTGTACAACGCCATCGTCTGGCAAGACCGCCGTGCAGAAGCCTCCTGCGCTGAACTGCGCTCTCGAGGTTTGAACGACACCGTGTTGCAGAAAACCGGCTTGCGCATTGATGCCTATTTTTCAGGGACCAAACTCAAGTGGATCCTGGACCATGTGCCGGGCGCCCGGGCGCAGGCCGATCGGGGTGAGCTGGCGTTTGGCACGGTGGACAGCTGGCTCATCTGGCAGCTCACCGGGGGCGCGGTGCACGCCACCGATTTCAGTAACGCCGCGCGCACGATGCTGTTCAACATCCACACCAACACCTGGGACGACGAACTGATGGCCGCGCTGGACATACCGTCCAGCCTGATGCCACAGGCACGGCCTTCAGCGGCGTATTTCGGCACCATCCAGTCCGAATGGCTGGGCGCGGCGCTTGACATTGGCGGCGTGGCGGGCGACCAGCAGAGCGCGCTGTTTGGCCAGGCCTGCTTTTCAGCCGGCATGGCGAAAAACACCTACGGCACCGGCTGTTTCATGCTGATGCACACCGGCGAACGCTTTCAACTGAGCCAGAACGGGCTGATCACCACCGCTGCGGCGCAGGCACCGGGACAGCCGCAATACGCTCTGGAAGGCAGCGTGTTCATTGGCGGCGCGGTGGTGCAGTGGCTGCGCGATGGCCTGCGGGCCATACAGTCCAGCAGCGAGGTGCAGGCGTTGGCCGAGAGCGTGCCCGACGCGGGCGGCGTGGTGATGGTGCCCGCCTTCACCGGCCTGGGTGCGCCGTACTGGCAGCCCGACAGCCGCGGCAGCATCGTGGGGCTTACAAGGGGAACCACCATGGCGCACATTGCGCGGGCGGCGCTGGAGAGCATTGCCTTCCAGAGCACCGCCCTGCTCGACGCCATGAGCCGCGACGCCGTGGCAGCGGGTGGTGTGGCGGTGAGCGAACTGCGGGTGGACGGGGGTGCCTGCGTGAACGATTTGCTGATGCAGATACAGGCCGACTTGCTGGGCATTCCGGTGGTGCGGCCAGCGGTGATTGAGACCACCGCCCTGGGCGCGGCCTACCTGGCCGGGCTGCACACGGGCCTGTATGGCGGGCTGGATGGCAGATAGTGTGGGCAAAGATCCAGAAATGATGTAAGGCCTGGGTCAACGATACCTTCTTCAGCCAGGATTGCAGCCACAGCGGGAGCCAATGCGGCTGCCAAGCGGGCATCCAGAAACAAGACCCGCCAGCGTCTCGCCAACACGTCTTCGACCGTACAGGCGTATTCGTGACGAACGGCGTAACGCACCATTGCCTCTGTCAAACCCATCCCCAACTCACGGCGGTTTCCTGGACACAGGTTCACCTGCTCTGCTTCACAGCCATACAGGTGGAGCCCCGGCGACTCATGCAAGGGCGACGAAGACCGGCCAGCCTTCGGTGCCCCCACCAGGGTGTGCTGTGCGCTGGCACTGCTGGGTCGGCGCTCCAGCAAGCCGCTGTCGAAACAGCGAGCCAGCACGTCCTCGGCCATGGCCCGGTAAGTGGTCCATTTACCACCAGTGACGGTCACGAGGCCATCGTGATCGACGACGATGGTGTGCTCGCGAGAGAGCACCTTGGTGCCACCTTGCACCGTTTCGGGCGGTGCCACCAAAGGGCGCAGGCCGACCCAGACGCTGCGAATGTCCTGTTCGCGTACCGGCCGACTGAGTGCACGGCTGGCCTCACCCAATATGAAGTCAAGCTCGGCGGCAAAGGGGGCGGGCTCTCTCGGCAGGTCCTGGCGCGGTGTGTCGGTGGTGCCGAGGATGAGCTTGCCCAGCCAGGGCACGGCAAAGAGCACGCGACCGTCTTGCGTCTTGGGCACCAGCAAGGCGTGGCTGCCCGGAAGAAATTCCCGATCAACGACAACGTGCACGCCTTGGCTCGGACTGACCATACGTGCCGGAGCGCCCTGATCGGGTCCGCCATCGGTCAAACCAGCGTGCGCCCGCAACGCGTCGACCCACACGCCCGTAGCGTTGACGACGCAGCGTGCGCGCGCCCGGTGAAAGGTGCCCGTGAGCGTGTCTGTGAAATCGAGCGTGGAGACGGCGGCGTTATCGGGCTGTCGCCGCACTGCGGTGACGGATGCGTAATTCAGCACCTGTGCGCCGGCGGCCTCTGCGGTGCGAGCCAAGGCCAGCGCCAGGCGGGCATCATCGAACTGACCATCCCAGTAGCGCACACCGCCGCGCAGGTGCAACTGATTCACACCTGGGAGGGCGGCAAGCGTCTGTTCACGCGACAGGAAATCGGTGCGTCCGAGGCCCGCCTGGCCGGCCATCAGGTCGTAGAGCTTCAGCCCAATGCCGTAGAACGGCGTTTGCCACCATCGGTAGGATGGCATCACAAAACGCAGGGGCTGAGCCAGGTGTGGAGCGATGCGCAGCACGGTGGCACGTTCAGCCAGGGCCTCTCGCACCAGGGCAATGTTGCCTTGCGCCAGGTAGCGCACGCCCCCGTGCAGCAGCTTGGTAGAGCGTGAAGAGGTGCCGCCCGCGAAGTCGTGGGACTCCAGCAGCAAAACGGAGAACCCGCGCAAGGCGGCGTCGAGCGCCACACCCAAGCCGGTGGCGCCACCGCCGACCACGGCCAGGTCAAAGAGTGGCTGAGCGGTCAGCGATTGGAGCAGGTCTGCGCGGGTCATGAAATAAGGGGGTAGTCGCTGGCGCCAGGGCGCCAGCGACGGTTTTCAGAAGTTCAGACGCGAGGCATTCAGCGCACCCGGCCGGCTTTCCAGGCATTGAGCAGCTGGTCGTAGGCGATGGTTTCGCCTTTGGGCTTCTCGTTGGCCAGTTTCTTCCACGGCGCGGCCTTGTCGCTCAGGTACTTATTGGAATCCCCTTTGGCGTTCAGCTTGGGCGCGCAACGCTCCATACCGGCGCGCTCTAGGCGGGCCATCACCTGGTCCATCTGCTCGGCCAGGTTATCCATGGCCTGCTGCGGCGTCTTTTCACCGGTCACAGCCTCGGCCACGTTCTGCCACCACAGTTGGGCCAGTCGCGGGTAGTCGGGCACGTTGGTGCCGGTGGGCGTCCAGGCCACGCGCGCCGGGCTGCGGTAGAACTCGACCAGGCCACCCAGCTTGGGCGCCATGTCGGTCATGGCCTTGCTCTGGATGTCGCTCTCGCGGATGGGCGTCAGACCGACGATGGTCTTCTTCAGGCTGGTGGTCTTGGCGGTCACGAACTGGGCGTACAGCCAGGCGGCGGCGGTGCGGTTCTCATCGTGCTTCTCGAAGAAGGTCCAGCTGCCCACGTCCTGGTAACCGTTCTGCATGCCGGGCTTCCAGTACGGGCCATTGGGACCAGGTGCCATGCGCCATTTGGGTGTGCCATCGGCGTTAACCACCGGCAGACCAGGTTTGGTCATGTCGGCTGTGAAGGCGGTGTACCAGAAGATCTGCTGGGCGATCTGACCTTGTGCGGGTACGGGCCCGGATTCGCCAAAGGTCATGCCGGTGGCTTCCCTGGGCGCGTACTTCTTCATCCAGTCGATGTACTTGGTGAGTGCATAGACAGCCGCTGGCGAATTGGTTGCTCCACCACGTGACACCGAGGCGCCCTGCGGGTTGCAGCCGTCGGCCGACGCGCGAATGCCCCACTCATCCACCGGTTTGCCGTTGGGGATGCCCACATCAGCGGTGCCAGCCATGGACAGCCAGGCATCGGTGAAGCGCCAGCCGAGCGACGGGTCTTTCTTGCCGTAATCCATATGGCCGTAGATGGGCTTGCCATCGATGGTCTTCACGTCTTCGCTGAAGAAAGCGGCAATGTCTTCGTAGGCGCTCCAGTTCAGCGGCACGCCGAGGTCGTAGCCGTACTTGGCCTTGAACTTGTCCTTCAGGTCCTGGCGTGCGAACAGGTCGGCGCGGAACCAGTACAGGTTGGCGAACTGCTGGGTGGGCAGCTGGTAGAGCTTGCCGTCGGGGCCGGTGGTGAAGCTGGTGCCGATGAAGTCCTTGATGTCCAGCCCCGGGTTGGTCCACTCCTTGCCTTTGCCGGCCATGTAATCGGTCAGGTTTCGGACCTTGCCATAGCGGTAGTGCGTGCCGATTAGATCGGAGTCGGTGACCCAGCCGTCGTAGATCGAACGACCGGACTGCATGGAGGTCTGCAGCTTCTCAACCACGTCGCCTTCCTGGATCAGGTCGTGCTTCACCTTGATGCCAGTGATCTCTTCGAAGGCCTTGGCGAGCGTCTTGCTCTCGTACTCGTGCGTGGTGATGGTTTCGGACACCACCGAAATTTCCCGCACACCCTTGGCCTTGAGCTTTACGGCCGCGTCGATGAACCACTTCATCTCTGCGGCCTGCTGCGCCTTGGTCAGCGTGGAGGGCTGGAACTCGCTGTCGATCCAGCGTTTCGCGGCGGCCTCATCGGCCCAGGCCATGGGTAAACCCAATGCAGTGGCGGCGGCCACGGCGAGCACTGTATGGCGGAACTTCATGTCTTTGTCTCCTTCATCGATACGCTTCCCCGGTTTCTCACAAACCTGCTCGGCCCCGGGGAAACAATGGGCCGAATCCATAAATATCCGATTGAGCGTGGGGTCTCAGCCCTTGCGCATAGCAAGAAAGAGCCACGCCATCGAAATCACGAAGCCGATCCAAATGCTGGGCTCCTGAGACAGCGAAAACCATTCCGTGAGCTTGCCGGCCACCCCGACAAAGCCGAGATTGACGTAAGCCGCGCCGAGCAGACCGATGAATAGGCGGTCACCACGCGTCGTCACCATGGGCAGGAAGCCCTTGCGTTCCACCGTGGGCGACTTCATTTCCCACACGGTCATGCCGATCAGCATCAACACGATGCAGGTGAAAAATATGGCCACGGGGGTGGTCCAGACCATCCAGTCAAACATTTGATTGCTCCATGAACGTTAGTCCACACAAGGGAAAATGGGCAAAGGGAGAGGCGCCGAAGGCGCATCGGGGGTGTGCCATCACACCCGCCCCATGGCAAAGCCTTTGGCGATGTAGTGCCGCACGAACCAGATCACGATCGCGCCGGGCACGATGGTGAGCACGCCGGCGGCGGCCAGCGTCGCCCAGTCCATGCCGCTGGCGCTGACCGTACGCGTCATCGTCGCCACGATGGGCTTGGCATTCACGCTAGTGAGGGTGCGGGCGAGCAGCAATTCGACCCAGCTGAACATGAAGCAGAAGAACGCCGCCACGCCCACGCCTGCCTTGATGAGGGGCAGAAAGATGGTGAAGAAGAAGCGCGGGAAGCTGTAGCCGTCCACATACGCGGTTTCGTCGATCTCGCGCGGGATGCCGCTCATGAAGCCTTCCAGGATCCACACCGCCAGCGGCACGTTGAACAGCAGGTGCGCCATGGCAACCGCAATGTGCGTGTCCATGAGACCCATGGTGGTGTAAAGTTGAAAAAATGGCAGCAGGAACACTGCGGGCGGCGTCATGCGGTTGGTGAGCAGCCAGAAGAACACGTGCTTGTCACCCAGGAAGCGGTAACGCGAGAAAGCGTAGGCAGCCGGCAGTGCCACGGTGAGCGAAATCACCGTGTTGATGCCGACGTAGATCAGGCTGTTGATGTAGCCCGAGTACCACGACGGATCGGTGAAGATGGTCTGGTAGTTGGCCCAGGTGAAGTCGGTCGGCCACAGGGTGAACGAGGACAGAATTTCCTGGTTGGTCTTGAAGCTCATGTTGACCATCCAGTAGATGGGCAACAGGGCGAAGATCAGATAAGCGAACAGAAACAGGGTGCGTTTCTTGAAACGGCGTTCGATCATGACTGGACCTCCTTCTGGGTCGTGCCCAGGCTTTGCATCCAGTTGTAGAGCACGAAGCAGAACAGCAGGATGATGAAAAAATAGATCAGGGAGAAGGCGGCGGCAGGACCCACATCGAACTGGCCCACGGCCTTGGTGGTGAGGTACTGCGACAGGAAGGTGGTGGCGTTGCCCGGCCCGCCACCGGTGAGCACAAAGGGCTCGGTGTAGATCATGAAACTGTCCATGAAGCGCAGCAGCACCGCGATCATGAGCACGCCGCGCATCTTGGGCAGCTGGATGTAGCGGAACACAGCCCACTTGCTGGCGCCGTCGATGCTGGCGGCCTGGTAGTAGGCGTCGGGGATGCTGCGCAGCCCGGCAAACGCCAGCAGGGCCACCAGCGGCGTCCAGTGCCAGACGTCCATGGCCAGCACCGTCCACCAGGCGTGCGAGGCGTTGCCGGTGTAGCTGTAGTCAAAGCCGGCCTGCTGCAGGTAGTAGCCGAGCAGGCCAATGTCGGCCCGGCCAAAGATCTGCCAGATAGTGCCCACCACGTTCCAGGGAATCAGCAACGAGAGCGCCACCAGCACCAGCACGGCCGACGAGCGCCAGCCTTGCGCCGGCATGGAGAGCGCCAGCGCGATGCCCAGCGGAATCTCGACCATCAGCACCGCGAGCGAAAACTGGATCTGACGCCACAGGGCCTGGTGCAGGTCCTGGTCGCGCATGACAGCGGCAAACCACTCGGTACCGACGAAGATGCGGCGGTCGGGCGACAGGATGTCCTGCACCGAGTAGTTGACCACCGTCATCAGCGGCAGGATGGCCGAGAAGGCTACACAAATGATGACCGGCAGCACCAGCCACCAGGCTTTCTGATTGACAGGTTTGGTGGTGGTGCTCATGTGCGGCTCCTCATGGCGGGGGTGGCATGAGCCACGGTTTCAAGGGAATGTGTGTTCATGCCACCAGCACCTCGTCGCGGTAGAAGCAGGTGTGATCGCCCAGCACGCGCAGGTGCACGCGCTCGCCCACCGCCGGTGCCGGAGTTTCGGGCTGCAGGCGGCACTTCATGCTGTGCCCGGCCTTCTCACTCATGCTGCAGGTGACCATGACGTAGGTGCCGATGTCCTGCACGCGCGTCACGGTGGCGGCGAGCGTGTTGGCCTCCCCTGCCCCACCGAACGCCAAGTACTCGGGTCGGATACCCAGGGTCAGCGCGCCGTCGGGCAAGTGCTGTCCGGGCGGCAGCGCAAGTGGCTGGTCCAGCACGCGCAGGCCTCCCGATTGATGCAAAGCCGGCAGAAAGTTCATACCCGGTGATCCAATGAAGTGGCCCACAAAAGTGTGGGCCGGCCGCTCGAACAGCGCCTCGGCCGGGCCCACCTGCACGGCGCGGCCCTTGGTCATCACCACCACTTCGTCGGCAAAGGTGAGCGCCTCCACCTGATCGTGCGTCACATAGATGAGCGTCAGCTTGAGCTCGTGGTGGATCTGCTTGAGCTTGCGCCGCAGCTGCCACTTCAGGTGCGGGTCGATCACGGTCAGCGGCTCGTCGAACAGCACGGCCGACACATCGGATCGCACCAGCCCTCGCCCCAGCGAGATCTTCTGCTTCTGGTCGGCACTCAGGCCGGCCGCGCGCATGTCGAGCTGGTGGCTCATTTCCAGCATTTCGGCAATTCGGCCAACGCGCTGCGTGATCTCAGCTGCCGGCACCTTGCGGTTCTTCAGCGGAAAGGCTAGGTTCTCCGCCACGGTCATGGTGTCGTAGATCACCGGAAACTGGAAGACCTGCGCAATGTTGCGCTGCTGCGGGCTAAGGCGGGTCACGTCGCGGCCGTCAAAGAGCACCGTGCCCTGTGAGGGCACCAGCAGGCCCGACATGACATTGAGCATGGTGGTCTTGCCGCAGCCCGAGGGGCCAAGCAAGGCGTAGGCGCCGCCGTCCTCGAAGCACATCTTCATGGGCAGCAAGGCGTAGTCGTCGTCGGCCTGGGGATTGGGTTTGTAGGCGTGTGCCAGATCCAGTTCGATGCGGGCCATGTCAGTGGGCCTTTCCGTTGCGCGCGGGCGCCAGCAGCAGGGGACCGGCAGCGTCGAACACGAACAGGCTGGCGGGGCTCAGGTAGAGGGTGATGGCTTCGCCGATGGCGCAGTTGTGCACACCGGTAAGCTGCGCGACGAGTTCGCCCACGTCGGCATGCACATGCACAAAGGTGTCGGACCCGGCGATTTCGGCCAGCTCCACGCGCCCGGTGATGGCGATATCGCCGGGGCGCTGCACCATTCGCAGGCCACCGGCGCGAAGTCCCAGCGAGAGCGCGGCCGGGGCGGCGGGTGGCAAGGCCAATGGCCAGACCGCGCCGCTCGGTACCTGCACGCCAGCGGTCACCGCAGAGGCGTCGATCAGGTTCATGGGTGGGTCGCTGAACGCCCGGGCCACGCGGATGTTCTTCGGAGCGTGGAAGACCTCAGCGGTCGGGCCGTACTGCAGCAGCTCACCAGCGTCCATCACGGCGGTGTAGCCGCCCAGCAGCAGGGCCTCGCCCGGCTCGGTGGTGGCGTACACCACGGTGGATTCGCCGGTGGCAAAGAGCTGCGTGAGCTCTTCGCGCAGTTCTTCGCGCAGCTTGTAGTCCAGGTTCACAAGAGGTTCGTCGAGCAGCATCAGCGGCGCCTGCTTGGCCAGCGCGCGGGCAAGCGCCACCCGCTGCTGCTGACCACCCGAGAGTTCGGCGGGCAGGCGATCCAGGAACATCTGGATGTGCAGGCGTTCAGCCAGTTCGCGCACCCGTTGGTCCACGTCGCGGTCCCCACGCAGACGCATCGGCGAGGCGATGTTGCGCGCCACCGTCATCGACGGGTAGTTGACGAACTGCTGGTAGACCATGGCCACGTTGCGCTGGCGAACCGAGTGGCGCGTCACGTCCACGCCGTCGACCACAACACGGCCGGTGCTGGCCGTGTCCAGACCAGCCATCAGGCGCATCAGGCTGGTCTTACCCGCCTGGGTGGCGCCCAGCAGGACCGTGACCGCACCCGGCGCCAGGGTGAGGCTCTGGGGGTAAAGATGGACCTCGGGTCCAACGGTCTTGCCCACGTTTTCCAGAGAAAGCTGCATCAGGGGGTTCCATCTAAGGTCCGGCCCACAGCGGGCTCGGATTTTTTTCGGTTGCTGGATTTTATTGTTCGTTTATGTTCTTTTCTATTCGGTATTAACCCTAAGCCTGCCGTCAATGTTTTCCGTTATGTTCGGGTTGACCCCTGTTCGCGCTCCGTCGCGGCCCATCCGCTCCTCAAAATGAACCTGAACCCCCGCCATACCCAATTGCTCGACGAAGTGCGTCATCAAGGGCCACAGACCATCGAAGCACTGGCCGAGCGTTTCGGCGTCACGTTGCAGACCGTGCGGCGCGACGTGCAGCGTCTGGCCGAAGCCGGTCTGCTGTCGCGCTTTCACGGCGGCGTACGCTTGCCCGGCTCCACCACCGAAAACATCGCCTACCGACAGCGCAAGGCCATGCTGTCGGAGGCCAAGACCGGCATCGCCCGCGCCATCGCGCAACGCGTGCCCAACGGCTGTTCGCTGATCCTGAACATCGGCACCACCATCGAGGCGGTGGCACACGAGTTGCTGGGGCATCGCGGCCTGCGTGTGATCACCAACAACCTGCACATCGCCGCCCTGCTGAGCACCAACCCCGACTTCGAGGTGATCGTCGCGGGCGGCTTGGTGCGCGGTGCCGATCAAGGCATCGTGGGCGAGGCCACGGTGGATTTCATGCGGCAGTTCAAGGTCGACATCGGCCTCATCGGCATCAGCGGCATTGAAGCCGACGGCACGCTGCGCGACTTTGACTACCGCGAGGTGAAGGTGGCGCGCACCATCATCGAGCAATCGCGCGAGGTGTGGCTGGCCGCTGACCACAGCAAGTTCAATCGTCCGGCCATGGTCGAGCTGGCGCGGCTAGACGAAATCGACGTGGTGTTCACCGACCAGGCCCCGCCCCCATCCTTTGGCGAACTGATGGTGCAGGCCCACGTGGAATGCGTGCTGGCTGGTGGCGATGCCCCCACACGTCCCCACGCCACATGAGAACCAACCAGATGACCTACTTGCTCGCCCTGGACCAGGGCACCTCCAGTTCACGCAGCATCGTGTTTGACCGCAGTGGCCGTGTGTTGGCCATGGCACAGCGCGAGTTTCGCCAGATGTATCCGCAGCCAGGGTGGGTGGAGCACGACCCGCGCGTTCTATGGACTACACAGCTGGAAACGGCGCGGGAAGTGTTGCAAAAAGCCGGGCTGGCGGCCAGCGCCATACACGCGGTGGGCATCACCAACCAGCGCGAGACCACTGTGGTGTGGAACCGTCGCACCGGTGAGCCTGTGTACAACGCCATCGTCTGGCAAGACCGCCGTGCAGAAGCCTCCTGCGCTGAACTGCGCTCTCGAGGTTTGAACGACACCGTGTTGCAGAAAACCGGCTTGCGCATTGATGCCTATTTTTCAGGGACCAAACTCAAGTGGATCCTGGACCATGTGCCGGGCGCCCGGGCGCAGGCCGATCGGGGTGAGCTGGCGTTTGGCACGGTGGACAGCTGGCTCATCTGGCAGCTCACCGGGGGCGCGGTGCACGCCACCGATTTCAGTAACGCCGCGCGCACGATGCTGTTCAACATCCACACCAACACCTGGGACGACGAACTGATGGCCGCGCTGGACATACCGTCCAGCCTGATGCCACAGGCACGGCCTTCAGCGGCGTATTTCGGCACCATCCAGTCCGAATGGCTGGGCGCGGCGCTTGACATTGGCGGCGTGGCGGGCGACCAGCAGAGCGCGCTGTTTGGCCAGGCCTGCTTTTCAGCCGGCATGGCGAAAAACACCTACGGCACCGGCTGTTTCATGCTGATGCACACCGGCGAACGCTTTCAACTGAGCCAGAACGGGCTGATCACCACCGCTGCGGCGCAGGCACCGGGACAGCCGCAATACGCTCTGGAAGGCAGCGTGTTCATTGGCGGCGCGGTGGTGCAGTGGCTGCGCGATGGCCTGCGGGCCATACAGTCCAGCAGCGAGGTGCAGGCGTTGGCCGAGAGCGTGCCCGACGCGGGCGGCGTGGTGATGGTGCCCGCCTTCACCGGCCTGGGTGCGCCGTACTGGCAGCCCGACAGCCGCGGCAGCATCGTGGGGCTTACAAGGGGAACCACCATGGCGCACATTGCGCGGGCGGCGCTGGAGAGCATTGCCTTCCAGAGCACCGCCCTGCTCGACGCCATGAGCCGCGACGCCGTGGCAGCGGGTGGTGTGGCGGTGAGCGAACTGCGGGTGGACGGGGGTGCCTGCGTGAACGATTTGCTGATGCAGATACAGGCCGACTTGCTGGGCATTCCGGTGGTGCGGCCAGCGGTGATTGAGACCACCGCCCTGGGCGCGGCCTACCTGGCCGGGCTGCACACGGGCCTGTATGGCGGGCTGGACGAGCTGTCCGCACAGTGGCGCACTGAGCGCGTCTTTCAACCCCAATGGTCGCGCGAACACGCTGCCGCGCACATGGCGCAGTGGGAACACGCGGTGCGGCAAACCGTGGCGAGGTGAAGATTCCCCCCGCGCCGCTTCGCGCCCCCCAGGGGCGGTGCGAGTGGCCCGGCCGGTTCCACCGCATCCTGGGTGGAAAGGCCCATCGCTCCGGAAGCATTGCTCCGATCCACCAAGCCACGGGCGACAATCGTGGCATGAACACATCCACCCACCCCATCATCACCTTCATCGGCGGCGGCAACATGGCCAGCGCCATCATCGGCGGCCTGGTTCGCCAGGGTCATCCAGCCAACGCCATTCAAGTGGTCGAACCCTGGGACGAGCAGCGCACCCGCCTGGCGCAGCAGTTTGCCGGCACGGCCGTGCTGGAAACGGCCAGCCCGGCGCTGCAGCCCTCGGGCCTGGTGGTGTGGGCGGTGAAACCCCAGACATTCAAGGACGCTGCGGCACAGGCACGGCTATTTCTGGGGGACACGCTGCACCTGAGCGTGGCCGCCGGCATCACCAGCGACAGCATCGCCGCCTGGCTGGGCACGCCACGCGTCGTGCGCGCCATGCCCAACACCCCCGCCCTGGTGGGGTTGGGCATGACGGGCCTGTTTGCCCGCCCCGATGTGAGCGCCGCCGAACGCTCACTGGTTGAAACCGTGGTGAAAACCACCGGCGACCTGGTGTGGGTGGACGCCGAGAAACAGCTGGACGCGGTGACCGCGCTGTCTGGCTCGGGCCCAGCCTATGTGTTTTATTTCCTGGAAGCCATGCGCGACGCAGGCACCCAGATGGGCTTGCCGCCGGAAGTGGCTCAGCAGCTGGCTGTGAGCACATTCCTGGGCGCGGCCACCTTGGCTCAGCGCTCCAGCGAGCCGCTGCAGACCCTGCGCGAACGCGTCACGTCCAAGGGTGGCACCACGTACGCGGCCATCACGTCGATGGAAGCGGCCGGGGTGAAGGCCAAGTTTGAAGACGCGATGCTGGCCGCCCAGAAACGCGCTGAAGAACTGGGCCGCGAGTTCGGCAAGTGACCCCGATCAAACACCCAGCACGACGCCGACAAACACCGTGAAGCCCAGCCAGTGGTTGAGGCGGAAGGCTTTGAAACAGCCTTCTCGGGTGCGGTCCTTGATGAGCCGGAAGTGCCCAAGCACTTGCGCGAGTGCCACCACCAACATGGCGCTCCACACCCATGGGTTGACCGTGTTCCACAGGGCTGCGGTCCAGATGGCCAGAAAGACCAGGTAAAAGGCAACCACCAGCGGCACGTCGCGGTCGCCCAGGGTGATGGCCGAGGTTTTCATGCCGATCTTCAGGTCGTCGTCGCGGTCCACCATGGCGTATTCGGTGTCATAAGCCAGCACCCAAAACAGGTTGCCCACCATCAGCAGCCAAGCCAGCGACGGCACGCTGTGCCAGACGCGGCTCCAGAAGCCGGGCGCAGCCCACGGTGTTGCTGAACCCAACAGCTCCAAAGTTGGGCCGCCGTTCACCGCCGCAAACGCCATGGGAATACCAAAGCTGAACGCGACGCCCAGCACGGCCTGCGGCATGGACACGTAGCGCTTGGCGTAGGGGTAGACCAGCGCCAGCACCAGCCCGAGGAACGACCAAACGATGGTCGCCACATTGGTGGTGAGCACCAGCAAAAACGCCACCAGCGCCAGCACGGCACCCACACCCAGCGCTTCTTTCACCCCCACGCGCCCACTGGTGACCGGACGCTGCGCGGTGCGTTTGACGTGTTTGTCAAACTCGCGGTCGGCCACGTCATTGACGCAGCAACCGGCGCTGCGCATGAGGATGGTGCCCGCCACAAACACGGCCAGCAAGTGCACACCCGGAAAACCCTCAGCCGCCAGCCAGAGTGCCGATAGCGACGGCCACAGCAGCAGCAGCCAACCGGCGGGACGGTTCCAGCGGATCAGGTCGAGATACAAAGACAAACGAGAGGACATGCGCAAACGCGGACGAGAAAGTCGGTGTGGACGCCGTTCAAACGGCGCCGGGCTGGGTCACTCTTCGAGGATCGAGCGCAACATCCACGCGGTCTGCTCGTGCACCGTCAAGCGCTGCGTCAGCAGGTCGGCGGTGGGTTCGTCACCGGCCTTGTCCACCACGGCGAACAGCTCGCGCGCGGTGCGTGCCACCGCTTCGTGGCCCTGCACCAGGATGCGCACCATCTCCATGGCTTTCGGCGGTGTGGCCGGGGCATCGGGCACCGAGCTGAGCTTGCCGAACTGGGCGTAACTGCCCGGTGCGGCGTGGCCCAGCGAGCGGATGCGCTCGGCCACCGGGTCCACGGCGGTCCACAGCTCGGTGTACTGCGCCATGAACATCGCGTGCAACGAATTGAACATGGGGCCGGTCACGTTCCAGTGGAAGTTGTGCGTGGTCAGGTACAGCGTGTAGGTGTCGGCCAGCAGCCTGGACAGGCCTTTGGCAATCGCCGCGCGGTCCTTTTCGTTGATACCGATGTTGATGGTGGGCGCGGCGACTTTGCTGGCGGTTTTGGCCATGGGGAAGCTCCTGAAATTGAAAAAACGTTAAGAGAGGCGTTTGACGCCCGGCAGCTCGCAGGCATAGATGGCGTTGCGCAATTCGGCAATGGCTTCGTAGCGGGTGAAGCTGCGGCGCCAGGCCAGCACCACGCGGCGGGTGGGCGCCTCGCCTTTGAACGGCAGATAGCGCACATAGGACGAGTCGCCAAAGTCCTGCCCCGGGGTGGCTGAGCCTTCGAGCGCCGATGACGGCACCGACAGGCGGGGCACCAGCGTCACACCCATGCCCGCGGCCACCATGTGCTTGATGGTTTCCAGCGACGAGCCCTCAAAGCTCTTGCGGATGCCTTCGGTGTCGCTGGAGAAGCGTGCAAACTCGGGGCACACCTCCAGCACGTGGTCGCGAAAGCAATGGCCGGTGCCCAGAAGCAGCATGGTCTCGCGCTTGAGCTCTTCGTTGGTGATGTCTTTGTTTTTGGCCAGCGGGTGCGTGACTGGCACGGCGGCCAGAAAAGGCTCGTCGTAGAGTGGCGCAATGGCCAGGTTGGTGTCGGGAAACGGCTCGGCCAAAATCGCGCAGTCAATCTCGCCCAGGCGCAGCTGTTCCAGCAACTTGACGGTGAAGTTCTCCAGCAACATCAGCGGCATTTGCGGCGTGCGGTCGATGACGTGGCGCACCAGGTCGGGCAGCAGGTAAGGCCCAATGGTGTAGATCACCCCCAGGCGCAGCGGGCCGGTGAGCGGATCTTTGCCGCGCTTGGCAATCTCCTTGATGCTCGCTGCCTGCTCCAGCACGGTTTGCGCCTGGCGCACGATCTCTTCACCCAGCGGCGTGACGGCGATTTCGCTGGCGTTGCGCTCGAAGATTTTCACTTCCAGCTCTTCTTCCAGCTTTTTGATGGCCACAGACAGGGTGGGCTGCGACACAAAACAGGCTTCAGCCGCCTTGCCAAAGTGCTTCTCGCGCGCCACAGCCACGATGTATTTGAGTTCGGTGAGCGTCATGGTTCTATTGTGCCCCCAAGGCACGGAATCGCCTCACACCGCCTGCGGCGCGGGGTGTCTCAAGCCTTGAGGTATTCGGCCTTGGTGCCGAGCCAGCGGGCAATGTGCTTTTCGGCCGCTTGCGGGTGCTGCGCCAGCATGTGCACGGCAGCCTGGCGCGCCCAGTCCAGCAGGTGGCCGTCGGTGGCCAGGTCGGCAAACCGCAACATAGCCGCGCCGGACTGCCGAGCCCCCAGAAACTCGCCGGGGCCGCGAATCTCCAGGTCGCGCCGGGCGATCTCGAAGCCGTCATTGGTTTCGGCCATGGCTTTGAGGCGCTCGCGGGCGGTCTCACCCAGGCGCCCGCCGTCGGGCGGGGTATAGAGCAAAACACAAGCCGACGCCGCTGCGCCGCGCCCCACCCGCCCGCGCAGCTGGTGCAACTGGCTCAGCCCAAAGCGCTCGGCGTGCTCGATCACCATCAAGGACGCGTTGGGCACGTCCACGCCCACTTCAATCACCGTGGTGGACACCAGCACCCCCATGTGGCCGGCGCTGAACAAGGCCATGACGGCTTTTTTCTCGGCCACCGGCATGCGAGAGTGCAGCAGCCCCACCAACACGCCCGCCTCCCCGGGCGGTTCTGCGGGCTGTTCAGCCGCCTCGGCCAGCAACGGCAACGGCGCGGCCACCGCCGTGTTGCGGTTCAGCGCCTCGCTCAATTCGGCGTGGGTGGCCGTGGCGTTGGACAGGTCCAGCGCCTCGCTCTCTTCAATCAGCGGGCACACCCAATACACCTGCCGCCCTTGCGCCACCTGGGCGCGGATGCGCTCAATCACTTCGTGGCGGCGCTGGTCCGACACCACTTTGGTGACGATGGGCGTGCGCCCTGGCGGCAGCTCGTCAATGGTGGACACATCCAGGTCGGCGTAGTAGCTCATGGCGAGCGTGCGCGGAATGGGGGTGGCCGTCATCATGAGCATATGAGGTTCCCCCCCGTCGCTTGCGCGCTGCGCGTCGCCGCTCCGCCCCTCAATGGGCAACGCCTGCGGCCCGGCAAAGCCGGTTCCGTGGCGTTCTGGGTTGGGATCCCCCTCCGCTGCCGGGCTCATCTTGCTTCTCAGCGCCAAGCGCTGCGCCACACCAAAGCGGTGCTGTTCGTCGATGATGGCCAGCGCCAGGTTTTTGAACACCAC
Organism: Hydrogenophaga sp. LT287; assembly: GCF_055702805.1. Classification (NCBI taxonomy): domain Bacteria; kingdom Pseudomonadati; phylum Pseudomonadota; class Betaproteobacteria; order Burkholderiales; family Comamonadaceae; genus Hydrogenophaga; species Hydrogenophaga sp. LT287. The sequence goes on from NZ_JBVPZC010000010.1 coordinate 16,083, forward strand.
CTGGTCCTGGATCACGGCGTGCGTGCCTACCACCAGCGCAGCCTCACCGCTGGCAATCAGCCCCAGCATCTCGGTGCGCTGTTTTTTCTTCTGGCTACCGGTGAGCCAGGCCACCCGTTTGCCCAGCGGAGCCAGCACGGGCTCCAGCCAGCCAATGAGCTTGGCGAAATGCTGCTCAGCCAATATTTCGGTCGGTGCCATCAGCGCGCACTGCCAGCCCGAGTCGATGGCAATAGCGGCGGCCAACGCAGCCACCACGGTTTTGCCCGAACCCACGTCGCCCTGCAGCAACCGGTGCATGGGCACGGGGCGCGCCAGGTCGCGGGCAATGTCTTCGCCCACACGGCGCTGGGCTTGGGTGAGGTTGAAAGGCAGCGCACCCAGCAGTTGCTCGTGCACGCCACCCGGCACGGTGTGCAGCGCCGGGGCGCGCAAGGCATCGCGCTCGCGCTTGGCCGTCAACTGCGACAGTTGCTGTGCCAGCAACTCTTCGGCTTTCAGGCGCTGCCAGGCCGGGTGGCTGCGGTCTTCCAGCGCCTCCAGCGACACGTCGGGGCCCGGCTGGTGCAGGTAGCGCAAGGCGTCGCGCAGCGTCCACGGCGCGCGCACCACCGCTTGCAAGCTGCCCAGCAGTTCGGGCGGCAGGGTTTCGCTCAGGTCGGCCCGTGCCAGCCCACTGGCCACCACCTTGCGCAAATACACCTGGGGCAGTTGCGCGCTGGTGGGGTACACCGGCGTGAGCGCGTTGGGCAGCTCACCGCCGGCGGCATGAAAGGCGGGGTGCATGATGGTGCGGCCCATGAAGCCGCCCCGGATTTCGCCGCGCACCCGCACCCGGGCACCCACCGCCAGCGCTTTCTGGTGCGAGGGGTAGAAGCTGAAAAAGCGCAACGTGCAGGTGTCCGAACCGTCGTCCAGCGTCACCAGCAGCTGGCGGCGTGGGCGCAGGGTGATCTCGCTGTGGGTCACCGTGCCTTCCACCTGCACCGTCTGGCCCTCGCGCGCATCGGTCATCCGCACGATGCGGGTTTCGTCCTCGTAGCGCAACGGCAGGTGCAAGGCCAGGTCGATGCTGCGCACCAAGCCGAGCTTGTGCAAGGCTTTTTGCGGGGCAGAGAGCTCTTTGCGGGGGGCTGGCTTGGGCGCGTCGGCGGTCATGGGACAATTCTGCCTGTCTTTTTATCCACCTTTTTCAGTCTTGTTCTCCCACTTTTTCTTGGAACGGGCCTCGTCCGGCCCTCAAGCAACATGAACGCTTCATCCCCTGACCCGACACGCCCCTTTGTGGTGGCCGACTTCGATTTCCAGCTGCCCGAGCACCTGATCGCCCAGCACCCCGCCACCGAACGCAGCGCCTCGCGCCTGCTTGACGCCACCGGCCCGCAGGCCGTGGACCGCATCTTTCGCCACCTGCCCAGCCTGCTGCAACCCGGCGACTTGCTGGTGTTCAACGACACCCAGGTCGTCAAGGCCCGTCTGTTTGGCGAAAAAGCCAGCGGCGGCAAGTTTGAAATCCTGATCGAGCGCGTGCTGCTGCCGCACGAGGCGCTGGACGGCTCGGGACAAGAGGTGGTGGCGCACATTCGCATGAGCAAAAAGCCGCAGCCCGGCGGCTTGCTGCACCTGGCCGGTGGGCTGAAAGGCGGTGGTTTTGATGCCGTGTTCCTGGGCCGCTGGCCCGACGAAAACGGCCAGCTGTTTCGCCTGCGCCTGCTGGGGGCCGCCGACGAAACGCCTTACGACCTGATGGCGCGCCACGGCCATGTGCCGCTACCGCCTTACATCACCCACAGCGACGGCGCCGACGACGAGCGCCGCTACCAGACTGTGTTTGCCCGAGTGCCCGGTGCCGTGGCCGCGCCCACCGCTGCCTTGCACTTCGACGAAGGCGTGCTCGCCGCCCTGCAAGCGCGTGGCGTGCAGCGCGCCAGCGTGACGCTGCATGTGGGCGCGGGCACCTTTGCACCCATGAAAACCGAGCAGATCAGCGAACACGTGATGCACCACGAGCGCTACGCGATCCCCCCGGAAACCCTGCAAGCCATTGCCGACTGCCGGACCCGTGGCGGGCGTGTGGTGGCGGTGGGCACCACCACCGTGCGCACACTGGAAAGCTGGGCGCAAACCGGGCACACACAAGGCGACACCAACATTTTCATCACGCCCGGGTTTGAATTTCGGGTGGTGGACCTGCTGGTGACCAACTTTCACCTGCCCAAGTCCACGCTGATGATGCTGGTGAGCGCGTTCGCCGGCTTTGAACGGGTGATGGACCTGTACCGCCACGCAGTGGCGCACAGCTACCGTTTTTTCAGTTATGGCGACGCCATGCTGCTGCAAAAAACCGACGCACCTGCGTCCGTTTGACGACAGTGGCGCAAACAATCTGGCAAGCGCACGATTTTTTGTAACGCTTTTTACCGAATTTCAAGCAAGAGCCAGGGCTGCGGTGGGCACAATTCCCACCCATCCACCCACGCAGTCCAAAGAGCGCCAACGTGATTGAAATTTTTGTCCGCCTGGGCCTGGCCCTGCTGCTTTCGCTGAGCCTGGCCCTCTTGATGGCCTGGGGCTGGGACCGCTCAGACCCGGCCCCGTCCATGGAACGCACCGTGGTTGACGCCAGCGCCAGCACGGCCCTGCCGAACTGAAACCGCACACGCCCCCGCCACGGCTGGGCGTGACCCACCGGCCCGCGGGTCAGCGGTACAGCTGGTTGTTTTCCACCCGAACCCGATCGCCCACGCGCACATTGGGTTGCGTGGCGTAATCGAAAGTCCGCACCGCGCCATTGTCTTGCTGCACGGTCACCCGGTAGATCTGGCTCGCGGTGGCTGGCCACTGGTTCTTTTCAATGGCGTGGCCAATCAGCGCCCCGCCCACGACACCGGCCACAGTGGCTATGTCTTGCCCGCTGCCTCCACCGATCTGGTGCCCTAGCAAGCCCCCCACCAAACCACCCACCACCGCGCCCGCCCCGATGCCCGACGAAGCCGGCTGCGTGTTGACCAGCTCAACCCCGGTGACCCGCCCCCATTGGGCGACCGTGGCCGGGTAGGTGGTGACGGCGGGTTGCGGGGCCGTGGACCCGGGAAAGTTGGCACAGGCCGACACGGCGGCCACCAGGGCCAGCGTGGTTGCCGCCCTCAGCGTTTTGCAATAGCGCACGGTAAGCTCCTTGAATTCATTTGCGCCGGATCAAGTCCGGTCAACAGCCAGCGGTTAGGCTGGCCACACAGCGCTCGGTTTTCCTCAAACGCCCTCACCCACACCGCCTCATGAAACCTTTGCTCTTGACTGCCATCACCGCCCTGAGCGCCGCCTGCGCTGCCCCCTCGGTCTGGGCCGCGCCCGGTGACGACGACGCGCTGCGCATTGCCAATGCACACGGCTGCATGGCCTGCCACCACATGGAGCCGGGCGCCACCGGCCTCAACGGTGCTGCGCCCACGGCTCCGGCTTGGCGCGATGTGGCGGCGCGCTACAAAAGCGTCAAAGGCGCTCAGCAGCAACTCACCGCCACCGTCATGACCGGCTCCAGCCCCGCCAGCGCGGGCGCCAGCCCCTACAAAAACCACTGGGAAGGCAAGGTGAGCGGCCCTTTCATGCCGTCCCACCGCTCAGCCATTGCAGAAGCAGACGCCGCCCGCTTGGTGGCCTGGATCCTGGCTCTCGACGCGCCCCGGTAAAAACCAGGGCGCCGGTCAGCGCGCTTGAATGCGGCTGATGTATTCCAGCAGCGTCAAAATGCGCGCCCGCACCACCGCGGGCTCGTCGTAATGGCGCCGCGCTTCGCGCAGCCGCTGCGCCTCTTCTATGCGGTATTCGCGGCCCCACACCGGCATGTCGCGGGTGCCGTGGCTGGGCACGTTCGCGCCGTCCAGCACCTCGTACAGCCGGTTCATCGGCAACACGCCTTGGTTGTTCTTGGCCAGCAAGGTCAGGTCGGGCGGGCTGCGCTGCAGCAGGTTGCCCAGCGGGCCGTTGCCCTTGCCGTCCACCCCATGGCAACTGGCGCAGTTGTCCATGTATTCCAGCTTGCCTGCGTCGTACACGGCAGGCTGCGCCAGGGCGGCCGTACCGCTGAATACCAAGCCCATAACCAGCAACGCGGCGCGGCTGGTGGTGCTTTTGATGGGGTGACTCATGAGATGACTCCTTGGGTTTGAACGTGGAATTTCTTGATGCGCCTTGGGTAGAGGTTGCGCCCGCAAAAAAACCCCTACCGCAAGCAAATCCTAGGATCGGCATCCCCCCACCCCATTGACCGCGCTCAACGCGACCCGGTAATACCCGCAACGGTCGTGCCCCAAAGGCCTGTGGGGGTCCGTCCGTACAATGCCGCGTTGCCTGGAGCCCCCCTATGCTGAAATTTGACCTGCTGAAAACGGACACCGCCGAAGGCGCCTACCTGGGCAGCCATGCCCGCCGCGGCCGCCTCACACTCAACCACGGCGTGGTGGAAACCCCCATCTTCATGCCCGTGGGCACCTACGGCACGGTCAAAGGCGTGGCGCCGTCGAGCCTGGAAGACATGGGCGCGCAGATCATCCTGGGCAACACTTTCCACCTCTGGATGCGCCCCGGGCAAGACGTGATGAAAAGCTTCGGCGGCCTGCACGGCTTCGAGAAATGGAACAAACCCATCCTCACCGACTCGGGCGGTTTCCAGGTCTGGAGCCTGGGCGCGATGCGCAAAATCACCGAAGAAGGTGTGACGTTTGCTTCTCCCGTCAATGGCGACAAGCTGTTCATGTCGCCCGAGGTGAGCATGCAGATCCAGACCGGGCTCAACAGCGACATCGTGATGCAGCTCGACGAGTGCACGCCCTTTGAGACCAACGGCCACCTCACCACCGAGGCCGAGGCGCGCAAGAGCATGGAGATGAGCCGGCGCTGGGCCGTGCGCTCCCAAGACGAATTCGCCCGGCTCGAAAACCCCAACGCGCTGTTCGGCATCGTGCAGGGCGGCATGTTTGAGCACCTGCGCCAGGAGTCGCTGGAAGCGCTGGTGGAAATGGACTTTCCCGGCTACGCCGTGGGAGGCGTGAGCGTGGGCGAGCCGAAAGAGCAGATGCTGCAGATCATGGCGCACACGCCGCACCGCCTGCCCGCGCACAAGCCGCGTTACCTCATGGGCGTGGGCACGCCCGAAGACCTGGTGCAAGGCGTGGCCGACGGCGTGGACATGTTCGACTGCGTCATGCCCACCCGCAACGCGCGCAACGGCACGCTGTTCACCCGCTATGGAGACCTGAAGATCCGCAACGCGCGCCACAAGACCGACCACCAGCCGCTGGACACCACCTGCACCTGCTACGCCTGCGCGGGCCGCCCGGTGGACACGCCCGCCGGGCGCACCGGCGTGAGCTGGGACGCGGGCGGGCGCAACGGCTTCAGCCGCGCCTACCTGCACCACCTGGACCGCTGCGGCGAGATGCTCGGCCCCATGCTGGCCACCATCCACAACCTGCATTACTACCTGAACCTCATGCGCGAGGTGCGCGAAGCGCTGGACGCCGGGCGCTTTGGCGCGTTTCGGGCGCAATTCAAAACCGACCGCGCGCGCGGGGTGTGCGAGGCTGACGCCTTCGCGGCAGGCTCTGAGCCAGGCGCCCGTTTAAGCTGCGCGCCATGACCGCCCCCACCGTTCCCCGCCACATCCTGCCCGTGCTGGTCGTGGCGCAATTCGCCGGCACCTCGCTGTGGTTTGCGGTCAACGCGGTCATGCCCGACCTGCAGCGCGAGCTGGGCTGGCCCGCCAGCGCGGTGGGCCCGCTCACGTCGGCCCTGCAGTTCGGCTTCATTGTGGGCACGCTGGTGTTTGCCCTGCTCGCCATTGCCGACCGCTTTGCCCCACGCCGCGTTTTCCTGTTTTGTGCACTGGCGGGTGCGGCCTGCACCGTGGGCGCCTGGGCTACGGTGACGCACTACGAGGCGCTGCTGGCCTGGCGCTTTTTCACCGGCGTTTTCCTCGCGGGCATCTACCCCGTGGGCATGAAAATCGCCGCCCAGTGGTACAACCGGCCCGGCGGCAGCGGCCTGGGTGCGGCGCTCGGCCTGCTCATCGGCGCGCTGGTGCTCGGCTCGGCCAGCGCCCACGCGCTGCGCGCCCTCAGCGGCGCCCTTCCCTGGCCCACGCTCATGCTGGGGGTGGCCGCGCTGGCGGCGGCGGGCGGGCTGCTGCTGTTCTTGGGCACCAGCGACCCGCCCCACGCCCATGCCCGCGTGACCACGCTGCAGTGGCTTGCGCTGGGCACGGTCTGGACCGATGCCCGCGTGCGCGCCTCGGTGCTCGGCTACTTTGGCCACATGTGGGAGCTGTACACGGTCTGGGTCATGGTGCCGCTGGTGCTGGCCACGCGGCTGCAGGGCACCGACCTGTCGTGGGCCGCCTTCTGGGTGCTGGGCGCCGGCGCCATCGGCTGCGCTGGCGGTGGCTGGGTGGCGCTGCGCTGGGGCAGCGCGCGCGTGGCCAGCACCCAGCTGGCAATCAGCGGGCTGTGCTGCCTGGCCACGCCGTGGGTCATCGACGCACCCACGCCGCTGTTTTACAGCTGGCTGGTGCTGTGGGGCATCACCGTGGCGGGCGACTCACCCCAGTTTTCCACCCTCACCGCCCGCAACGCGCCCCCGCAGGCGGTGGGCAGCGTGCTCACGCTGACCAACAGCATGGGCTTTGCGCTGTCCATCGTCAGCATCTTGCTGTTTGTTTCGCTCGCCGAAACCGTGAGCCTGGGCGCGCTGCTGCCCTGGCTGGCGCTGGGCCCGGCGCTGGGGCTGTGGGCCATGCGCCAGCTGGTACGCGAAGAACGGCGTGCGCCGACATGATCGGCCGCGTTGGCTCGTTCAACCTATTGCTTCGGCCTTGTGAAGGCTTGACTTTCGCTCAGGCGCGGCCGTCGAAACGCTCGGACAAGCTCAAGACGAACGGGTGTGACTTCACCGGGCCAAATCAACAGGTTCAAACCACGCAGAGGAAGAGCCTGCGGCTTCCACCCGGCTGGTGGCGCATGGGCTTGCTGCCACCGAATGGCTTGCACACCGGCCCGATGCACAACGCTGGCATGATGTCGGGCTTGCCCAACCAACGTGGGCCCCTTTTTTCCTGCTTCGCACGTATCCATGAACGCCACCGCTGACAACCCATCCGCCAACGACACGCCCGACAACGCTGCCCCTGCCGCCACCGAACCCCGGGCGGCACAACCAGGCGGCCCCGCACGCGGCCAGCGCAGCAACCGAGGCCGCCGGCCCCAGCGCCCAGCCACGGAACGTGCTGCTGGGCCAGCGCCCGCGCGCCAGCACCCGGTGCTGGACCAGCTGGCCACGCTGGTGCCGGTGTTGTTTGGCGAAACGCTGCTGCCGCTCAAGCGCGGTATTTTTGAAGACCTGCTGGCCGCCCACCCCGGCGTGCTGGACAAGGAAAGCCTGAAGGCTGCGCTGGGTTTGCACGCGCGCTCCACGCGCTACCTCACGGTGGTCGCCTCGGGCCTGCAGCGCCACGACCTGAGCGGCCAGCCGGTGGAAGACCTGACGCCCGAACAAGTGCACCACGCGTTGATTGAGGTGTTTCGCCGCCGGGGCGCCCGCAGCCGCGAAGACCTGCGCCCCAAGCTGCGCCAGCGCATCTTGCAGGCTTATGAAGCCTCGGGCCTGCCGCGCGACGAGTACGCCCAGCGCGTGCACGGCCGTGACGAAGAAGTGAACCAACTGACCCACGATGCACTGACCGAAGCCGCCACCCGCGCCGCGCGCGAAGAGGCGCTGCTGCGCGCCTTTGACGCCAGCGGCAAGACCGTGGAGGCCTTTGCCGACATGTACGGCATGCATGTGCTGGACGCCAACCGCACGCTGGAGCGCGCCCGCGCACGCCTGGCTCGCCACGCTGCAGCCCCCGCCCAAGACACGGCAGCAGCCGCCAGCGAGGCCACCGACGCGGCACCCGAGACGGCCACACCGGCACCATGACCCCGAGCCCGCCCGCCGCCGCCGCCGAATCGCCTTACGCGTGGTTTCGCCTGGTGGTGTCGCTGGCGCTTATGACGCTGGGTGGCGCGGGCATGTATTCGGTCACGGTGGTGCTGCCGCGCATACAGGCCGACTTTGATGTCGCGCGCGGCGACGCCTCGCTGCCCTATACGCTGACCATGGTGGGCTTTGGGCTGGGCGGCATCCTCATGGGCCGGCTCTCAGACCGCTTCGGCGTGATGGTGCCGGTGCTTGGCGGTGCGGTGGGTCTGGGGCTGGGTTTCATTGCCGCAGGCGCAGCCCAGACCCTGTGGCAGTTCAGCCTGGCGCAGGGCATCCTGATCGGTCTGCTCGGCACCTCGGCCACGTTTGCCCCGCTGGTGGCCGACACCTCGCGCTGGTTCACCCGGCGCCGGGGCATCGCGCTGGCCATCTGCATGAGCGGCAACTACCTGGCGGGCGCCGTCTGGCCGCCGGTGATCCAGCATTTCATTGACAACGGCGGCTGGCGCCAGGCCTACACCGGCATCGGCGTGTTTTGCTTGCTGGTGATGTTGCCGCTGGCGCTGGTGCTGCGCCGGAGCCCACCCGACCTGCCGGCGCCTGAGCCGGCTGCGCCCAACCAACCCGGAGCCACCCCGCACAGTGATCGCCCGCTCGGGCTATCGCCGGGCACGCTGCAAACCCTGCTGTGTGTGGCGGGCGTGTCGTGCTGCGTGGCCATGTCGATGCCGCAGGTGCACATCGTGGCGTATTGCACCGACCTGGGCTTTGGCGCGGCGCGTGGCGCCGAAATGCTCTCAGTCATGCTGGGCATGGGTATCGCGAGTCGGCTCATCTCGGGCTGGATCTCAGACCACATTGGCGGCCTGCGCACCCTGCTGCTGGGTTCGGTGCTGCAAGGTGTGGCACTGCTGATGTTTCTGCCCTTCGACGGGCTGGTGCCGCTCTACCTCATCTCCGCGATGTTCGGCCTGTTCCAGGGCGGCATCGTGCCGAGCTACGCGCTGATCGTGCGCGAGCACTTCCCGCCCGCCCAGGCCGGCGCACGCGTGGGCACGGTGCTCATGGCCACGCTGTTTGGCATGGCGCTGGGCGGCTGGATGTCGGGCGCCATCTTCGACCTGACCGGCTCTTACCAGGCCGCGTTCATCAACGGCATTGGGTTCAACCTGCTCAACATCGGCATCGTGCTGTTTTTGCTGAAGCGGGCCCGAGCCAGCGGGATCGGCCTGGGTCGTGCCAGGCTCAAGCCTGCCCTGGTCTGATGCCAGCGCCCGGTCGGGCCGCATGAAGGGCCTTTACCAGGGCGCCGCCGGGCAGGCTCTGCCGAACGGCCAGCGCCGCCCCCTGGGGGGGTAGCGCGAAGCGCTGCGGGGGGAGCTTGTTCACATGGTGAACACGGTCAGCACGCCGGTGTAACCGTAAAGCCGGTGGTGCGCGATTTCGCCACCGGCGAAAAACCCCACCAAGGGCACGTCACCCAGCGCACGGCGCACGATCTGCAGCTCGGCACTGGGGCTGCCAAAGTGCGGGCCTCCGCGCCCGGAACAGCTCACGTACACCGCACCGGCAATGCGCCGGGCCGGGTGCGGTGCGGCATCGGGTTCTGAGGCGGCCAGCGCCGTGGCCATGGACAGGCTCAGCTCTTCCGGCTCCAGTTCTTCGCGCACCTCGGCGCACACCCGCGTCAGGTCGGCCCGGGCGGCCTGGACGTTGCGCTCGCAAAACGCCAAGCGGGTGCCCACAGGCGCCAGGTCGGCAATGGCCACGCCGCGCCGGCCAGGATCCAGACCAATCAGGTGGCGCACGATGACCTCCGGCCCAAACTGGCCGCGCCGTGGCGCCGCCACGCTATCTGCCGCATCGCCCGTGGGCAGCGTAAGGCCCACCAAGGTGGCGCGCAGGCGGGGCATGGCCAGCTCCGGCAGGTCCAGCGAAATGTCCAGCTCGCGCAACAGCACGTCCAGCGCCGGCTCGCCATCCAGCGTCAGCACCAGATTGCCGTCGGCTTCGGTCACGGTGCGCTCGCGGTCCACCGGCTGCGCGCCCTGGGTCACGCGCGACACCATGCCCACCGCCGGCCCAAACGCCACACCACTCAAGCCCCCATGAAACACACCGCTGACCGCGCCCTGGCCGCTCAGGTTGCCGGTGCTGCTGAAGGCAAATTGCACCGTACTGCTGCGGCTGGCCGACAGGCCGCCAAACACATAGCCGCTGGCGGTGCGGTCGGCCACCTCGGCAATCAGTTCGGCCAGTTCGGGCGTGTTGCCGTCGGCATGCACCAGCGCGGTGTGGGCCACAAAACCGTCGGGGCCCGCCACGCGGCCACTGGCCGCCAACGGCGCCACGCCACTGAACACGCGGTACTGGTCGGGGCTTAGGTCACACAGCATCACGGCCATGGCGGGTTCGTCGAAGTACTCCACGTTGTTGGCCGCCACACCCACGCCCACAGTGCCGGTCCAGTCGGTCACCTCAGGCAGTTCAGCGCTCAGGTGGGCCAAGATGGCCTCGGCCTCGCTGGCGTAGTGGTCAGTGATATAGAGCAGCGCCAGCGACGGCGCCTGGGCGTGGTCGGGCAGCGCCATCTGGGCGCGCAACTGCGCGAGCACCAGCGCAGCGGCCATGCGCCATTGGGGGTGGGTTGCGTGGGCGTAAGGAAAGAGTTTCATGGGTGATCGACCGCGCCACGGTCCGGTGGGTTCCGTGGTGTCAGCGGCGCCGGCTGGGCGGTGACGATTTTTTGGCTGCGGCTTTTTTGGCAGCAGGTTTCTTGGCCGTTGGGGCTGACGCTTTTTTCTTTGGACTGGCCTTTTGCGGCGTCTCGGCCCCGCCTAGCGAAAAGCCGGGCACCTGGAAAAACGCGTTCGGCATGGTCCAGTCGCCCGGGGCCATGGGCTGGGCTGCAGCGCGCGCTTTTGGGGTGGCTGCCGGCTTGCGCGCCGCCGCCTTCTTGGCCGGCGGCTTGGCTGCAGCCCGGGGGGCTGGCTTTGCAGGTGGTTGGGGTGTGGCCTTGCCGGGTGTCACGGCGCGCGCAGCCGCCTTGCCCACACCGGCGGCCATACCCACGTTGCGTGCCACCGTGTCGGTGAGCCCCCGGGTGACTTTGCCGGCCATGCCGGTGGCCGTTTTAACGGCTTGCTCGGTCAGGCCGCTGGCCACTTCGCGGGTGCTGTCCAGCGCGGTTTGTTTGGCCACGTCCTTCATGGCGTTGGTGGCGATGTGCTGAAACTGCTGCGACAGGGCGCCCCACCACTGCATCGGGTCTACCACGCCACCGGCCGGGGCGCCCGCAGGCGCGTTGCCGCGCGGCTTGCGCGACGCGTCCTTGCCCGGCGGTGGCGCTGGCTCGTCTTCGGGTTCGTCTTCGTAAGCCTCGTCTTCCGCATCATCGCCGGCGTCAGCCTCCGGCTGCGCGGGCGCGGGTGTGCCATAGGTGCGCGGTGGAATTTCAAGGCCGGCAAACTGGGTGGTGGCCGGTGCCGGGGGCTGGCTGGCGCCAGTAAACCCCGCAAAGGTTTCGGCAGCTTTCACCTTCAGCGCATTGGCCACATCGCCCATGCTGAAGTTCATGTTTTGCAGCGTGGCCAGGGTCATTTTTTGCACCTCCAGCGCCTGGATGGTGGCCGCCAGGGCCTTGGAATTCTGGTCGAGCCAGAAATGCACCGCCTTCAATTCCTCGATGCGCTTTTCCAGGTCTTCCACGCTGAACGTGGGCGCCACCCAGTTGCCCAGGTTGGGCAACTGCGGGATGCTCTGGCCGAGCCCCTGCGCCACCCCACCGGCCGCCTGGCCCGCCAGGTTTTGCAGAAACTCAAAGCCCGGCACAAATTTGCCGAATCCACTGCCCGATGCGTCGCTCATGGCTTGTCTCCTGGAAGTTGTTTTGAAGGCCGGCCCACGGCCCAGTGGCTTACCCAGCGCTGCCGTCGCTGTCCACGCCGTAGCGGGGTGCCCGGCGCTCTCGCAAGGATGCCACACCTTCGCGCACATCGGGGCCGGCAAAACCCATGAATTCCAGCGCCAGCGAGGTGTCAAACGCCGGCCCAGCCTGGCGCAGCCAGTTGTTAAGCGAGTACTTGGTCCAGCGGATCGCGGTCTGGCTGCCGCTAGCCAGCCGGTCGGCCACTTCAAAGGCTTTGTCGATAAGGGCGTCGTCTTCCACCGCCAGCGAAACGAGGCCAATGCGCTCGGCCTCTTCGCCGCTGATGGGGTCGCACAGCATGAGGTAGTACTTGGCCTTGGCCAGGCCGCACAGCAGCGGCCAGACAATGGCCGCGTGGTCGCCGGCGGCCACGCCCAGGCGGGTGTGCCCATCCACAATCTTGGCGCTTTTGGCGGCAATCGAAATGTCGGCCAGCAAACCCGCCACCAGACCCGCGCCCACGGCCGGGCCGTGCATGGCGCTGACGATGGGTTTGTCGCAGTTGATCACGTTGTAGACCAGGTCGCGCGCTTCTTTCCACACCCGGGTGCGCACATCAAAGTCGGTGGCCATGTCTTGCACCAGCGCCAGGTCGCCGCCGCCTGAAAAGCCCAGGCCACTGCCGCGCAGCACGGCGCAGCGCACGCTGTCGTCGCGGCCTACGTCGCGCCAGATCTCGCTCAGTTCCCAATGCCCTTCGTGGCCGGCGGTGGGTAACTTGCCGTTGCCGCCGGGTCCGTCGGCGCGCATCTGGATGTCGAGCACCGACGGGATACCGCCCACCAAAGGGCCGCGGCGGGTGATGGCAAGGGTCTGGTAGCGGCTGTAGTCCACGGTCTGCATGGGGTCTCCTGTTGTTGAAGGCATTGGGGTGAGGGGTCTGCTCGCTGCGGCCAGCCAGCGGCTGGTCGTCGTGCGGCACACACCACCTGATTTTCGTCTCAATCGAAGAAGGTTTCATCGACTGTTTTCAGGGTGGTTTTTGATCACTTTGCCCTCGCTACCGCACGTGTCGCGCGCGCAGATCTGGCACGCATTGACGTGCGTCAAAACCCCGCACAGCGGGCGGGGGGATCATGTTGGGGAGGTTTGCAGCCATTTGCTGCAAGCGTTTCGACACCCGAGGACAGACCATGAGCCAGAACATTTCAGACAGTTTTGCCGAGCAATTGAAGCAAATGCGCCATGAGACTTTGGCCCAACTGCACGCCCAGCGCGGCGGTGCGGTGGGCAGGGCAGAGGCCGCAGCCAACCTGCGGTCTACCGAAAGCGACGACTGGGCGCAAGCCGGCTCCGAACGCGATCTGGCCTTTGCGCTGGACGAGCGCGAGTCGGCTGAGCTGGTGGCCATTGACGCGGCATTGAAGCGTATTGCCGATGGCAGCTACGGCCTGTGCCTGGACTGCGGCGTGGGCATTGCCACGGCCCGCCTGCATGCCAACCCCACCGCCATGCGCTGTGTGGACTGCCAGAGCAAGCTGGAGCAGGCCCAGGGCGGTGCCCACCCAGCCACGATGTAATTTTTTTTCAAAACCACCGGAGAAACCTTTGACCACTTTTCACGCCGTTGTCTGGATCGATCACAGCGAAGCCCATGTGGTGATGTTTGATCGTGAACACGTTGAAGCACAACGCATCAAATCGCGCAGCCACCACAAAGCCAAAGGTGGGCATGTGGGTTCACACCAGCTCAAGCACGGCCGGGGCCCGGCCGCCAGCGGCAGCCACACGCCCCAGGGTGGCCACGCCACGGTAGACGATGCGTTCTATCACGAGGTGGCCGAGGCATTGACCGGGGTGCATGAGATTCTGGTGACCGGCCCGGCCCAGGCCAAAACCGAGTTTCGGGCCCACTGCCACCGGCACGACCCGGCGGTGGACAAAGCCATCGTGGACGTGGTGACCAGCGACCACCCGAGCGACGGACAGCTGGTGGCTATGGCCCGCCAGTATTTTCTGAAGTACGACCAGACCACCGCAGACCCTTCGCAGCGCTGAGACGATGCTGAACAAGTCCCCGCAAGTGCGTGCGGGCCTTGTTCAGGGTTGCCTCAACTCACTGGGTCTTGAACGCCACCGTTTTCTGGACCGCCATGCCGTCTACCGAGCCCGTGAGGGTAAATTCGTACCAGGTGCCGAACCCCAGCGGCTGGACTGGCTTGAACAGCACAGCACCGGTACCCTCGCTTTTCCAGGGCTCAACGGCCACAACGGCGCCCGTGGCCCGCTCGCGCAGATCGAAGCTGGTCACCATCACCCGGCCTGCCAGCGAACCAGAAACGGAAAGGGTCACCGAGGTGTACACCGCCTCCTGGCCGTCGTAAGGAAAGGTCGCGGCGACGCGACGCATGTAGCCCCCTGAACGCCCCAGTACCGTGGTGAGTGGTGTGCCACCCACACCGAACTCGTCCAGGTCCGACGCGAGCAGATACGCGCGATGCCCAGGTGAATACAGCAATGCATCAAGGTAGCTGCGCCCTTCTTCGTAGGTGGTCGCGTTGCCGTGGATGATGGTTTCGCCCATGGCGTGCGGGTAGCCCACGTGGTTGGCCCGCTCCCAGTAGCCGGCACCCGTGAAACCGGCGAGGGCGGGGTCTTCGGCGTGGCCAACGACCCCGTGCTGGGTCAGGTAGTTGGCATGGTTCTGGGCTGCTCGTGCGAGCAGGCCATCCCAGCTCATCGGTGGCAGGCCGATGCGCGCGCGGATCTCCTGGAGTCGATCAACATGACCAGCCACCGGACCCGCAAGAGATGCGGGAGCGGCCGCGGGATATTCCCGCTCGGCGTCGGCACCGTCCGATCCACCGCCACAGGCGGTCAGCACCGCCAACACCGCACTGGCCACAGCCCAGCGCGCAAAAGACGACAAAGCGGTTAGGCGTGTTTTCATCGGGCACTCCGTGAAAGCCGGACTGGCTTCCTTGTCAGATGTATCGGCATCCCCCCGCACCAACCTATTGATTCGGCCCTATGAAGTATCAACCGTTCGCCCTGAGCCTGTCGAAGGGCTCGTGCCATGTCTGAGGAAGGTTTCGACAAGCTCAACCCGAACGGACTTTAGACTTCACTGGGCCTGATCTATAAGCCCCGAAATAGCCCCTTTCCCCCAAGCAGTTCTTTCTTTGACGCAGCGCAACCCGATCGACCTGACGAAGCCGCGAACCGCCGCAGCGCATGCCCTTTGCGTATCGGCTTTGCTATGCTGCGCACATGAGCACAAGCCCGCCCACCACCCTGCCCGCCCGCAGCCTGTTTCACTTTGCCTTTCATGTGACCGACCTCGACGAGGCGCGCCGCTTTTACGGCGGTGTGCTGGGTTGCACCGAAGGACGCAGCACCGACACCTGGGTCGACTTTGACTTCTTCAGCCACCAGATTTCGCTGCACCTGGGCGAGCCGTTCAAGACCAGCCGCACAGGCCGGGTGGGCGACCACCTGGTGCCCATGCCGCATTTCGGCCTGGTGATGTTGCTGCCGGCCTGGCAGGCACTGGCTAAGCGGCTGCAAGCCGCTGGCGTCGACTTTGTGCTGCCGCCGCAACTGCGCTTTGCGGGGCAACCCGGCGAACAATCGACGATGTTTTTCTGCGACCCGTTCGGCAACCCGATCGAAGTCAAGGGCTTCGCGTCGCTCGACGGGGTGTTTGACATCTGACACCACAGGGCATGCTGCTGACGCCGAAGGTTGTGCCGCCGGCGCTCAGAAAATAGGTGTGATGTGTGCGCCAACTCACATTCAGCAGCCTCCATCCAACGGTTCCAACGCTACCAACGGTCGCATCGGCGAACCCAACGGCGCCGCGCCGCGCACGGGCTGCACCAGAATCAGGGCGCAAGACACATTCGAAACCTACCGGCCCTGCCGTTTTTTGTGCCCCCTATGCCAAGCTTGTCCACGCCGTCCTCTCAACCCGCACCGGCCCGCGGTCTTTCGCGCCGCCAGTTCACCACCTGGGCTGCCGGTGCGGCGGTCTTGGGCGCCCCGGCGCTGAGAGCGCAGCCAGCCAACCGCCTGGTGCTGGGGCAGTCGGCCGCCTTCAGCGGGCCCGCGGCGCAGCTGGGTATTCAGTTCCATGCCGGTGCCAAGCTGTTCTTTGACCAGCTCAACGCCAAGGGCGGTGTGAACCAGACCCTGGTGGACATCAGCACGCTGGACGATGGCTACGAGCCCGATCGCTGCGCAGCCAACACCCGCAAGCTGCTGGACGACGACGTTTTCGCCCTGTTTGGCTACATCGGCACGCCCACCAGCGTGGCCGCCCTGCCGCTGGCCACCCAGGCGCAAACCCCGTTTTTTGCCCCCTTCACCGGTGCCATGGGCTTGCGCCAGCCCTTCAACCGCATGGCGTTTCACATGCGGGCTTCGTACAACGACGAGACCGCCCTGATCGTCAAGCAGCTGACCAACTTGGGGCTCAAGAAAATCGCGGTGTTTCACCAAAACGACGCCTACGGCAAAGCCGGTCTCGACGGCGTCACGCTGGCGCTGAATGCGATGCAGCTCAAGCCTGTGGCGGTGGCCACGGTAGAGCGCAATTCGGTGGACGTGGCGCAGGCGGTGAGCACACTCAACGCGGCGAAGCCCGATGCCGTGGTGCAGATCAGCGCTTACACCTCGTGCGCGGCCTACATCCGGGCGGCACGGGCCGCGGGCTACGGTGGCACGTTTTACAACGTGTCTTTTGTGGGCACACAGGCCCTGGCCGACGCCCTGGGCAAAGAGGGCGCGGGCGTGGCCGTTTCACAGGTGGTGCCCACGCCCTACAGCACCTCGCGCCCCATCACCCGCGAGTTTCTGGCGGCCATTGCGCAAGGCGGCAGCAAAGTGCAGGCCAACTTTTCCAGCATGGAAGGCTTCATGGCGGCCAAGTTGTTTGCCGAAGGCATGCGCCGAGCCAGCGGGCGCCTGACGCGCGACAGCCTGATTGGCGGACTGGAAAGCATCCGCGACTATTCCATTGGCGGCTTCAACGTGTCGTTCAGCCCCAGCAACCACGTGGCGTCGAAGTTTGTGGAGCTGTCCATGCTGACGGGCGACGGCCGCGTGCGCACCTGAAGCGCCGCCCGGCCGCACCCGGTCAATCGCTCAGCCTATCAGGCTTCCAGCGGCGCGATGGTCTGATCAATGGCACCAAAGATGGTCTGCCCGTCTTTGCCCTTCATCTCAATGCGGATGGTGTCGCCAAATTTCATGAACGCGGTGGACGGCTGGCCGTCCAGAATGGTTTCAATGGCGCGCTTCTCAGCGATGCAGCTGTAGCCCTTGGGCCACTCTTTGCGGCCGTCCACTTCAACCGCCTTGTTGCTCACGGTGCCGCTGCCCACGATGGAGCCGGCGCGCACGTTGCGCGTCTTGGTGATGTGGGCAATGAGTTGGCCGAAATGGAAGGTCATTTCAGGGCCGGCCTCGCACATGCCCACCTTGCGGCCGTTCCAGGTGCTTTGCAGCGTGAGGTGCACGCGCCCGCCCTGCCAGGCGTCACCCAGCTCGTCGGGCGTGACCGCCACCGGACTGAAGGCGCTGGCCGGCTTGCTCTGGAAGAAACCAAAACCCTTGGCCAGCTCGGCTGGAATCAGGTTGCGCAACGACACGTCGTTGACCAGCATCAGCAAGCGAACGCCATCCAGCGCCTGAGCAGGCGTGGCACCCATGGGCACGTCGCCCGTCACCACGGCAATTTCGGCCTCGAAGTCGATGCCGAAGTCTTCGCTGGGCACCACCACGTCGTCGCAGGGGCCCATGAAGTCGTCGCTGCCACCCTGGTACATCAGCGGGTCGGCGTAAAACGACGTGGGCACCTCGCTGTTGCGGGCTGCGCGCACCAGCTCCACATGGTTGATGTAAGCCGAACCGTCGGCCCACTGGTAAGCGCGCGGCAGCGGCGCCATGCACATGGCCGGGTCAAACGGGAACGCATGGCGCGCCTTGCCCTGATTGAGCGTCACGTACAGGTCGTGCAACTGCGGGCTGATGAAATTCCAGTCGTCCAGCGCCTGCTGGAGCTTGTTGGCGATGCCGGTCGCATAATGCGCGGTCGAGAGGTCGCGGGAAACCACCACCAGTTGTCCGTCGCGCGAGCCGTCTTTGTAAGTGGCGAGTTTCATGCATGTCTCCTGCTAAAGCTTCATTGATTGGCCATGATGGCAGCCCCGGAACCTGAGCAGCACCATCGTGCAAAAAATTACGAATAGTGAAACAAGTTCACCTATTCGTAAAATTTGAATTTTAGACCAAAGCCCTGTCCACCGTTGACCGATCTTCCAACACCATGCCCGTAGCCACGCCCTCCAGCGCCGACACCCCCCCCCACACACCGACGGCCACCGACAGCCCGGAAGACGGCGAGCACCTGCGGGCCGGCATCCAGTCGGTCGAGGTCGGGTTTGAGCTGCTGAACGCGCTGTCCAACGCCCCCGGCGCGCTGATGCTGCGCGACCTGGCTGCGGCGGCCGGCATGAGCGCGGCCAAAGCACACCGCTACCTGGTGAGCTTTCAGCGCATGGGCTTGGTCATGCAAGACCCGGTGAGCACCCGCTACGACCTGGGGCCAGCCGCGCTGCGCCTGGGCCTGGCCAGCCTGAGCCGCATCGACGCCGTGAAGCTGGCGCGCGAGCGCGTGCCCGCGCTGCTGCTGGAAACCGGCCACACGCTGGCCATTGCGGTGTGGGGCAACCAAGGGCCCACCATGGTGCACTGGGCCGAAGCGCCACAAACCGTGCCCGTGACGCTGCGCCTGGGCGACGTGATGCCGCTGCTGACCTCGGCCACCGGCCGCTGTTTTGCCACCTTTATGGGCACCGAGGGGCGCGACGCCGAGCGCATTGCGCCCATGATCCGCGACGAACTGGCCCGCCTGAAAAAGCTGCCCAACAACGCGATGCCGCTGCTGGACGTGCCGCAGTCGCAGCAGGCCGTGCAGGCCATGCTGAACGAGACCCGCCAGCAAGGGCTGGCGCGCGTGGTGCACAGCCTGGTACCGGGCGTGGGTGGCTTTTGCGCCCCGGTGTACGACGCGCAGGGGCGTCTGGCGCTGGGCCTGGTGGTGCTGGGCTCGGTGGCCACGCTCGACACCCAATGGGACGGTGCGCCGGCCCAGGCCTTGCTGCGCTGCGCCCGCCAGCTCAGCGCCGACCTGGGGCACCAGCCCCAGACCTGACACCCCGTGAGCCAGCCACCCCCACGCACCACCGCCACACCACGCTGGACCACCTTGGCCCTGCTGGGCGCCGCGGTGCTTGGCCTGCACCTGCTGCTGTTGTCGGGTGGCTGGACGCCACTGGCCGAACCCTGGCCCAACGGCACCACCACTTCCCTGAGCGCGCCCGAGGCGCACGACTCCACGCAAGCGGCAACACCGCTATCGCCACCGCCTGCGGCCGCAGCACCACCGCGCGCCACCGTCAGCACGGTGCGCTGGATCGTTGCGGCTCCCGCACCGACAGCTCCCGTCGCCAAGCCCCGGCCCGCAGAAAAGCCAACACCCGCCGCAAAGCCGCTGCCGGCTGCGCCGCCCCCGCGACCGCAGCGCCCAGTGGACGCAGTGATCGCTATCGCCCCCCTCGATGAAACCCCGGACGCCGCCCAGGCGGTTCGGGTTGAAGAGCCCGCCGCTGGCAGCGCACCGCAGCCCGAGCCGGAACGCGCTGAGGCAGCACCCACAGCGGAGGTTCTGGCCAAGGCTGCACCCGAAACCGACCCAGGACCGCAAGCTCTGCCCCAGCCCTCAGACGCGAGCGCCCCACCCGTGCCACCCGAAACCGCAGCGGTGCGCGGTGAAAACCTCCCGCCGGCGAGCCTGCCCGCCAGCACGCAACTGGCGTACGACGTGTCGGGCACCATCAAAGGCCTGAATTACAGCGCCAGCGGCGCGCTGACCTGGACCCTGGCCGACGGCCGCTACGGTGCCCGCATGGAATTGCGCGTGCCCTTGCTCGGCAGCCGGGTGCAAACCAGCGCCGGGCGCGTGGAAGCCAGCGGTCTGCTGCCTGACCGCTTTTCTGACAAAAGCCGCAGCGAGCGCGCCGCCCATTTCGACCACGCCCAGCAAACCATCCGTTTCAGCAACAACCGGCCCGAAGCCGCCCTGCAGCCGGGTGCCCAGGACCGCCTCAGCCTGTTCATGCAGCTGGCGGGCCTGCTCAACGCCCAGCCCGCCGCGTACCCCGCCGGGCAGCTGATCAGCCTGCAGGTGGCGGGCACCAGCGACGCTGAAACATGGCGCTTTCGGGTCGGCGAGGAGGAGACTCTGGCGCTGCCGGCCGGCAACCTGCCAGCCCGCCGGCTGGTGCGCGAGCCGCGCGAGCCCCGCGACAGCCGCATCGACATCTGGCTGGCCCCCACACTGGCTTACCTGCCGGTGCGCATCCGCATCACACAAGACAGCGGTGACCGCGTGGACCAGCAGCTCAGCCAGATGCCCTGAAACTGCGGCCCGCTGTGCCAAAAATGACACGCATCTTGAAACCACCCGGAACGTATCCACTTAAAAGGCAGTCTGAACTCCATATCGGCGACCGATTGCCGATATAAGGTCATCAGGAACACAGGTTTCTCTCTTAGAAGGATATTTCAGTCATGCACATGCTTTACGACTCGGATGCCTTTGCCGTGGTCCACATCCTGGCCAACGCGCCCACCGACGGTGACAACGTCATTACTGACGGTCCCCAGATTCCCCGCCACGGTTTTGAAATCGTGGACAAACGCTCGGGCAAAGAGGTGTACCTCGACGGCTCCTGGGCAGAAATGTTCCAGATCCAGATCACCGCCTGGCAGCAAAGCACCCCTTCGCAAGAAGAGGTGGAAGACACGCTGGAAGGCTACGCTTCGCTGGCGCAGATGCCGGTGGTCATGCACTAGACGCTCCCCCCGCGCCGCGCCCAAGGACGCGTCACCCCCAGAGGGCTGCGCTGGCGGCTTGACAAGGCCAGCTCCACGGCGCCCTCGGTTCAACCACCCGTCGCGCCCCCGTTGCATCTCCCGCTCGCCCGGCACTTGCCGGGCTTCGTTTTTTCAGGTGGCTCTTTTCGCCTGCAGCCACAGGAACACCGGCTCGGCCAGTACCAGCACCGCCACCAGCCGGCACACCTGAAAAGCGGTGACCACGGGCACGCCCAGTTGCAGCACCTTGGCGGTGATGGCCATTTCAGCAATACCGCCGGGCGATGTGCCCAGCACCAAGGTCGCGGGATGCAGTCCGGTCAGGGCAGCAAGCACCCAGGCAAAGACCGCACACAAACCCATCATCACCCCGCTGGCCAGCGCCACCGAAGCCATCCAGCGCGGCGCGGTGTGCACAAAAGCGGGCGTGAAGCGAACCCCCAGGCTCACCCCGATCACCAGCTGGGCCGCGTTGGTCAAGCCAACGGGGATGGCCGTCAACGCCGCACCCGACAAGGTGATGCCCATGGTGACCAGCAAAGCCCCCATGAACCAGGGGTTGGCGCGGCCCAGGTGCCGCATCAGCAGCGCACCCGCCAGCGTCAGCCCCGCCAGCCAGAGCAAGCCCTGCGCATGCACTTCACGCAGCGCATCGGGCAAGCGGTCAATGCCCTGCACGCCCCAAAATTGCAGGGCAAACGGAATCGTCAGCGTAACCATCAGCACCCGCAGGCTGTGGGCTGCGGCCACCAAGTCGGTGCGGGCACCGTGGCGCTCGGCGATCAACGTCATTTCAGAAGCACCGCCAATGGCAGCCGCAAAGTAGGTGGTGCTGCGCAGCTGGGCCGGGGTGAGCGACGACAGGTGCTCGCCGTGCTGGTGGCGCAGCCAGGCGCCAAAACCCAACCCCAGCGCCAGCGCCCAGGCAATACCCAGCGCAATCGCCCACCAAAGGCCCGCCACCAGGGCGCCCACGGCAGGCGTGAAATACAGCCCCAAAGCGGCCCCAATGACCCACTGCCCCGCGTTGCGAAACGGCACCCAGCTTTCGGTGCGAGCGCCCAGCACCGACACCAGCGAAGTCGCCACCAGCGGGCCGATCATCCAGGGGATTGGGGTTTGCAGCCAGACACACAGACGTGCCGACGCGTAGGCAAGCAGCAGGGTCAGGGCCACGCGGCGCCAGGATGTGGGCGGGTGAGGAAACAAGGGCGGCACTCGGGTTTTGAAACAGGGCGACCGCCGTTCAAAGCGGGCCGCGTAGTATCCCCGCATGAACTGTCGACGCGCTGTCACACAGCCCTGCAAAAAGATCGCCATCGGCATCCTGCTCGGCGCTGCGCTCGTGGGCTGCACCACCACCAGCCGCCCTGGCGGCGAAACCTCGGGCTTTTCTGCACAGGTCCAGCGGCTACCGGCGGCGCCCCTGCTGCTGCTGGGTGAGCAACACGACGCGCCCGAGCACCAGGCCCTGCAGCGTGAAACCGTGGCGCTGCTGAGCCAGCGCGGCCAGCTGGCCGCCGTGGTGATGGAAATGCTGGAGCAAGGCCGCCAGACCACCGATCTGTCCCCCAGCGCCACCGAAACCGAGGTGCGCCAGGCTCTGCACTGGAGCGGCGAAGCCAACAGCGGCTGGCCCTGGGCGGTGTACGGCCCAGTGGTGATGGCGGCGGTGGCGGCGGGTGTGCCGGTGCTGGGTGGCAACCTGCCGCGTGCCAACATGCGCACCGCCATAGGCGACAGCACGCTGGACCAGCGGCTGGCGCCAGAGGCCCTCGTGCAGCAGCAAAGCAACATCCGCGAAGGGCATTGCCACCTACTGCCCGAACGCCAGATTGCGCCCATGACCCGCATCCAGATCGCCCGCGACCGCAGCCTGGCCCAAGTGGCGGTGGCCGCGCTGCAGCCAGGCAAAACGGTGCTGTTGGTGGCCGGCAATGGCCATGTGCGACGCGACCTCGGCGTGCCCCAGCACCTGCCTGCAGGCGTGGACCACCATGTGGTGATGGCGCAAGCCGGGTCCAACCCCGCGAGCGAACCCGGTAACCACGCCGACACGGTGTGGACCACGCCCCCGCGCCCACCCACCGACCACTGCGCCGAGATGAAGACGCAAATGGGGCGCTGAAAGCGTCCCTGTCAGGGTCGAATCAGCCGATCAAGCCACGCGCTTGATGGCGTTGGCCAGCACGCCGACCATGGTCTCAATGTGCGGCTTTTCCACAATGAAGGGCGGCGCGAACACCAGGTTGTCGCCCGCGTTGCGCACCAGCACGCCGCGGTGGTAGCAGTCCATGAACACATCGAACGCGCGTTTGCCCGGCAAGCCTGGCAGCGGCGCAAGCTCCACCGCGGCCGCCAGTCCCAGGCTGCGGATGCTGATCACATTGGGCAAGCCTTTGAGCGCGCTGTGCATGGCGTCCCCCAGCACCGGGCCCATGGCGCCCGCGCGCTCAAACAGCTGTTCTTCACGGAACAGGTCCAGCGTGGCGATGGCCGCCGCGCAGGCCACCGGGTGGCCCGAGTAGGTGTAGCCGTGGAAGAACTCGATGGCGTGCTCGGGCGCGTTGCCGTGTGCGCCCATCATGGCGTCATAAATGCGGTCGGTGCAGACCACGCCACCCAGCGGAAACACGCCGTTGGTGACCGCCTTGGCGAAGTTCAGCATGTCGGGCTGCACGCCGTAATAGTCGGACGCGAAGGCGGTTCCCAGGCGGCCAAAGCCAGTGATCACCTCGTCAAAAATCAGCAAGATGCCGTGCTTGTCGCAGATCTCGCGCAGGCGTTTCAAGTAGCCCTGCGGCGGCACGTACCAGCCGGCGCTGCCGGCCACCGGCTCCACGATCACGGCGGCAATGTTGCTCGGATCGTGCAGCGGCAAGATGCGGTTTTCCAGCTCCAGCAGCAGGTCTTCGTTCCACACCGGCTCGGCGTTGTGGATGTAGGCATGGTTCACCGGGTCGTGGATGAAGCGCATGTGGTCCACGCGCGGCAGCAGGCTGGTGCCATACACCTTGCGGTTGGCCGGAATGCCGCCCACGCTCATGCCCCCAAAGCCCACGCCGTGGTAACCGCGCTCGCGGCCAATGAACATGTTGCGGTGGCCTTCACCGCGCGCGCGGTGGTAGGCCAGGGCCACCTTCATCGAAGTGTCGGCCGCCTCTGATCCCGAGTTGCAAAACAGCACCTTGTTCAGGTCGCCCGGCGCCATGGCCGCAATCATTTCGGCGGCGCGAAACGCTTTGTCGTTGCTCACGCTGAACGCCGTGGCGTAGTCCAGGGTGTCCAGCTGCTTCTTGATGGCTTCGTTGATGGGCTTGCGGTTGTGGCCGGCGCCCACGCACCACAGGCTGGAAATGCCGTCGATCACCTGGCGCCCGTCGTGGGTGGTGAAGTGCATGCCGTCGGCGGCCACAAACACCCGGGGGTCTTTCTGGAAGCTGCGGTTGGGGGTGAAGGGCAACCACTGGTTGTCCATGCGTAGCGTGTTGTTGTCCATGGTGTTGGCTCCTGTGCTGCCCTGTGAAGCTCGGGCGATCCGCGATTTTGGCACCACACGCCATGGCCGGTGGCTCCACTGCTCAAGGCGCCGGCAGGCCCACCGGCAGCCATGCTGCGACAATCAGCGCGCCATGCAACACACCTACGTCCTCACCCTTTCCTGCCAGGACCGCCCTGGCATCGTGCACGCCGTCTCGGGTTTCCTGCTGGAAAACGGCGGCAACATCGAAGAAGCAGCCCAATACAACGACCCGGCCACCGGCCTGTTTTTCATGCGGGTGCAGTTCGCCTGCGGCCAGCTCACCCAGGACGACTTGCGCTTGCGCCTGAAGCTGTTTGCCGAGCCCTTTGCCATGCAATGGACCCTGCACCCCATGGCCGAGCCGGTGCGCACCGTCATTTTCGTCAGCAAAGAAGGCCATTGCCTCAACGACCTGATGTTCCGCTGGAAGAGCGGCCTGCTGCCGCTGGACATCCGCGCCATCGTGAGCAACCACCGCGACTTTTACCAGCTCGCGGCCAGCTACAACGTGCCGTTTCACCACATCCCGGTGACCGGCGCCACCAAGGCCCAGGCCGAAGCCAAGCAACTGGAGATCATCCGCAGCGAAGGCGCCGAGCTGGTGGTGCTGGCGCGCTACATGCAGATTCTGAGCAACGACCTGTGCCGCGAGCTCTCAGGCAAAGCGATCAACATCCACCACAGCTTTCTGCCCAGCTTCAAGGGCGCCAAGCCTTATTACCAGGCGCACGACCGGGGCGTGAAACTGATCGGCGCCACCGCCCACTATGTGACGGCCGACCTGGACGAAGGCCCGATCATTGAGCAGGACGTGGCCCGGGTGGACCACACCGACACCGTGGAAGACCTGACCGCCCTGGGCCGCGACACCGAAAGCCAGGTGCTGGCCCGCGCTGTGAAATGGCACAGTGAACACCGCGTGCTGCTCAACGGGCACAAAACTGTGGTGTTTAAATGAGGACGCCCCCCGATGCAGCCTTGCAGGCTGCTTCCCCCCACTGGGGGGCGCACGTCCGCTTCGGGGCGGCCGTGCGCGCCGTGCCCGGATCACTTCCCCTCAGCCGCAGCGTTTAAGGTGACGCCATGACGATCCGTATTCCGCCGATCCAGTGCCTGCTCACGTTCGAGGCCCTGGCGCGCCTGCGCAGCGTCACCCAGACCAGCGAAGAGCTGTGCGTCACGCCCAGTGCGGTGAGCCACCGCATCAAGCAGCTGGAACAAATCTTGGGCACCAAGCTGTTTGGCCGGGCCGACTTTTCGCTCACCACCGAAGGCAGCGAATACCTGGCCCATGTGCGCGAGGGCCTGGCCACCTTGCAGAAGTTTCCCAGCCACGTGGCCACGCCGGGGCGGCGCAAGCTCAAGCTGGCGGTCACGCCCACGTTTGCGCGCTCCATTTTGCTGCCGCGCCTGAAGCAGTTCAGCGAAACCTACCCCGAGATTGACCTCACGCTGCAAGTGAGCATTCCGCTGCTGGACGTGGTGGCCGAGGACGCCGACCTGACCATCCGTTTCGGCACCGGCCGCTACGCCGACGTGGAACACGTCTGCCTGATGAAGGACGAGGTGACGCCGCTGGCCTCGCCTGCGTTTGCGCGCGAGCACGGCTCGTTTGACGCGCCGGAAGACCTGGAAGGCGTGCCGCTGCTGCGCAGCCCGCTGGAGCCCTGGCGCACCTGGTTTGCCGCCCACGACCTCGACTGGCCCGAGCCCGTGGACGGCTCGCAGTTCAACGACATTGGCCTGATGTGCGACGGCGCAGCCGCCGGCATGGGTGTGGCCCTGGTGCGGCTGAAGCTGGCTGCACCCTGGCTGGAGCACGGCACGCTGGTGCCGCTGTACGAACGCCATGTACCCAGCCCGCACGCCCACTACCTCTGCTGGCGCACCGGCACCATGGACCGGTGGGAATGCGCGGCTTTTGCCGAATGGCTGAAGAAGGCGGTGGGCTGACGGCGGTCCAGACCCGCGTTCGGGTGCGGCGGGCGGGAGAGGCGTGAAACCCTTCACTGCCCAAACCCCAAACCCGCTCACAACCTGCTGCAAGTTTCTTCAAACGCGGCAAACCGCTTTGGCCTAAACTGACCCTCAGCCCAGCCAACGCACCCAACGAGCCACCATGAACGCACCCACCTCACCCGCAGAAGTTGCCCAGTTCAACCGCGCCAGCCGCCAGGCCGAGGTGGTTCGTGCCCTGAGCGCGGTGGTGCCGGCGCATGCCCTGCTCTGGCAAGCCGAAGATACCGTGCCCTACGAGTG
The DNA here is from genome assembly GCF_055702805.1 of Hydrogenophaga sp. LT287. NCBI lineage: Bacteria > Pseudomonadati > Pseudomonadota > Betaproteobacteria > Burkholderiales > Comamonadaceae > Hydrogenophaga > Hydrogenophaga sp. LT287. The sequence continues at coordinate 42,647 of NZ_JBVPZC010000010.1, forward strand.
CGACGGCCTGACCGCCTACCGCGAGCGCCCGCTGGTGGTGGTGCTGCCCGAAACCGAGGCCCAGGTGGCCGGCGTGCTCAAGGCCTGTCATGCGCTGGACGTGCCGGTGGTGGCGCGTGGAGCCGGTACCGGCCTCTCGGGCGGCGCCATGCCCCACGCCCTCGGTGTCACGCTGTCGCTGGCCAAGTTCAACCGCATCCTCAAAATCGACCCCCGTTCGCGTACGGCGCTGGTGCAAGGTGGCGTGCGCAACCTCGCCATCTCTGAAGCGGCCGCACCGCATGGCCTGTATTACGCCCCCGACCCGAGCAGCCAGATCGCCTGCACCATTGGCGGTAACGTGGCCGAAAACTCCGGCGGGGTGCATTGCCTGAAGTACGGACTGACCGTGCACAACGTGCTGGCCGTGCGCGGCTACACCATTGAGGGCGAACCGGTCACGTTTGGCGGCGAGGCGCTGGACACGCCCGGCCTGGACCTGCTCTCGCTCGTGATCGGCAGCGAAGGCATGCTGGCCGTGACCACCGAAGTGACCGTCAAACTCGTGCCCAAACCCATGTTGGCGCGCTGCATCATGGCCAGCTTTGACGACATCCGAAAAGCCGGCGACGCGGTGGCTTCGGTGATCGCGGCCGGCATCATTCCAGCCGGCCTGGAGATGATGGACAAGCCCATGACCGCGGCCGTGGAAGACTTCGTGCATGCCGGCTACGACCTGTCGGCCGAAGCCATCTTGCTGTGCGAAAGCGACGGCACGCCCGAGGAAGTGGAAGAGGAAATTGGCCGCATGAGCGACGTGCTGCGCCGCTGCGGCGCCACCGCCATCGCCGTGAGCAAAGACGAAGCCGAACGGCTGCGCTTCTGGAGCGGGCGCAAAAACGCGTTTCCAGCCAGCGGGCGCATCAGCCCCGACTACATGTGCATGGACTCCACCATTCCGCGCAAGCGGCTGGCCGACATCCTGCTGGCCATTGCCGAGATGGAAAAGAAATACCAGCTGCGTTGCGCCAACGTGTTTCACGCCGGTGATGGCAACCTGCACCCGCTGATTTTGTTTGACGCCAACGACCCCGACCAATTGCACCGTTGCGAGCTGTTTGGCGCCGACATTCTGGAAACCAGCGTGGCCATGGGTGGCACTGTGACGGGTGAACACGGCGTGGGTGTGGAAAAACTCAACAGCATGTGCGTGCAATTCAGCGCGGCAGAAAATGAGCAGATGTTTGCCGTGAAGCGGGCTTTTGATACCAAAGAGCTACTCAACCCCGGCAAGGTCATTCCCACACTGCAACGTTGTGCTGAATACGGGAAGATGCTGGTGCGTGGTGGTCGCCTCGCGCACCCGGAATTACCCCGGTTTTAACTGTCAACTTTCACAGTTGCACCTTGACACACTGGGGTACAGTGGTGCGACATGAAGGCGTTTTACCCCCTGAACGATGCGCCCCCGCCGCCTTTGACGCGTGACGGGGAGCTTTCCGCTCGTGAGCAGGAACTGCTGCGCCAAATCCAGGCGCTGCGCGAAGAAAACGCCCACCTCCGGGCTGGTTACGCAACCAGCCTAGCCCAAACACGCACCGAGGAACACACCTCGCCATCCGCAGCCCAGTTGCCTCTGGGGCTCAACACATCACTGGGCGAACTGAGTACCGCTCCCACCACCGTGACGGCGCGGCTGGAGTACGAGGCGCTGTTCGAGGCGCTGGCCAGCGTATTTCCGATTGGCATTTTTCGCATCGACCACGCGGGTGTGCTGACCCACGTGGACGACAAATTGCAGCAGCTGTTCGGCCTCACGCGGCCAGACTTCCCCAATTTCGGCTGGCTCTCGCGGGTGCACCCAGACGATCTGGAGCAAGTGCAACAGCACTGGGTGCAAGGGGTTTCACAAGGCAAAGCGCTCAATGTCGAATGCCGACTGATGCGCCCAAACAAGCCCATTTGCCACGTATTGGTGCGCAATGTGCCGCAACGCGATGCCAGCGGCAACATCACTGGTCAACTGGGGTTTGTGCAAGACATCACCCTCCTGCGCACACTGGAAGCCGACGCGCGGCTGAAGGAAGACCTCAACCGACAAATCATTGCCAGCAGCCCCGATTGCACAAAAGTGCTGGATCTGCAGGGTCACGTGCTGCAAATGACGGCCAAGGGCTGCGAACTGGTCGAGGTGGACGATTTCGAGCAGGTGCGACTAAGCGACTGGACCCAATGGTGGCCCGAAGACAGCGTCCCGCTGGCTGTCGCGGCCATCGAGGCGGCCGTGCGCGGCGAAAGCGCGCGCTTCCTGGCACCGGCGGACACCTTCAAAGGCACGCCGAAGTGGTGGGACACCGTGGTGTCCCCCATCTGCGACGTCCAGGGGCAGCCGGTGATGCTGTTGGCTGTCTCGCGCGACATCACCGAAAGCCGGCAGCAGCAGGACGAGATTCACGCGCTGAACGTCCAGCTGGAAACGCGGGTGCAGATGCGCACCCAGGAACTGGCCAACGCCAACCAACGCATCCGCGTCACGCTGAACGAGGCTCAAACGCTCTACAACCAGGCTCCCTGCGGTTACCACTCGGTGAACGCCCAGGGCGCCTATGTGTTGATCAACCAGACCGAACTGGACTGGCTGGGCTACACCCGTGAAGAGGTGGTCGGCCAGCAGCATTTCCGCGACCACGTCTTGCCCGAATACAAGGAGGTGGTTCGAGACCGGCTGGCCCGTCTGAAGCGCCACGAAAAACTGGAGACGGTGGAAGTCGGCATGCGGCGCCGGGATGGCAGCCAGTTTCGGGTGCTGCTCAGCAGCACCGCCGTGTACGACGACGAAGGGGCGTTTGTACGCACCAACAACACGCTGGTCGACATCACGGCCCGCAAAGCGGCAGAGCTGGCGCTGGAAGCCCAGCGCAACTTCCTGCAAGCTATCACCAACTCGGTACCGGTACAGCTCGCGTTTTACGACACCGACCTGATCTGCCGCTTCGCCAACGCCAGCTACGCACGCTGCCTCAACGACCACCCCGAGCGCCTGATCGGTCAGCACCTCAGCCAGGTCGCACCGGCCGAAAATTTCAACAACGGTCTGCCCCGGCTGAAAGCGGCTTTGGCTGGCGAGACCCAGCGCTTTGAGGGCCGGCGAGTCTTCCCAACCGGCGGAACCTTTTACGCCAGCATCGAATACACGCCTTACCGCCAAGACGGTGCTGTAACGGGCATCATCATTCAGTTGGTGGACATCACCGAGCGCAAAGCCGCCGAAGACCACGAACGCGAGGTCAATAGCCAGCTCAACGAAGCACTCGGCCAGGCTCAGGCGCTCTACCACCAGGCGCCTTGCGGCTACCACTCCCTGGACAAAGATGGCTTCTACGTGTCCATCAACGACACAGAGCTGGCCTGGCTGGGCTACAGCCGCGAGGAAGTGGTCAACCAAAAACGGTTCGCTGATTTCATTTCGCCCAAGCACCACCACCTGCTGGAAACCCGGATGCGGGACGTGCTGGAAGACAAGGCCATTGAAGGTGTGGAGTACGAAATGCGCCGCCGCGATGGCAGCATATTTTTCGCACTCCTGTCGTCCACGGCTGTGCGCGACGATCAGGGCCGCTTCCTGCGCAGCAACACCACGGTGGTCAACATCACCCACCGCAAGCAGGCCGAAATGGCCCTGCACGACAACCAGCGTTTCTTGCGCACCATCACCGAGCACGTGCCGGGCTTGATCGCCTACCTCGATGCCATGCTGCGGTTCCGGTTTGCCAATGCCGAGCACCTGCGCGTGTACGGCATGGACCCCCAACACATCACGGGGCTGCATATCAGCGAATGCCTGCCCCCGGAAGTCTGGGCCGAAACCGCACCCCGCATGCGTGCCGCGCTGGGTGGCCAGAAACAGCAGTTTGAAGCCTGGCGCCGAACGGTGGACGGCACACCCATCTTCATCAACGCGACCTACCTGCCCGACGTCCATGAGGGACTGGTGCAAGGCGTCTTCGTGCAAATCATCGACATCACCGAGCGCAAGCGCATTGAAGAACGGGTGAGCCAGCTCAACGACGAACTGGAGCGGCGCATCCAGGAGCGCTCGGCCGAGCTGCTGGAGAGCGAACAGCGCTTTCGCCTCATGGTGGACAACCTGCGCGAATATTGCATCTTCTTTTTGGACGCCGACGGGCTCATCACCGACTGGACCGACAGCGCCCAGCGCCTGGAGGGTTACTCGCCGACCGAAATGCTGGGGCGCCATTACGCTTTGTTGTTCGACCGCAGCAACCCCGAAAAAGGCCTGGCCAAGGCGACCCAGACGCTTCGGCTCGCCGCTTCGCGTGGCCAGCACGAACTGAGCGACTGGCACACCCGCAAAGATGGCTCGCAGTATTGGTCGCACTCGCTGCTGATCGCGCTGCGCGACGACAGCGGTGAGCTGCGCGGGTTCGCCAAGATCAACCGCGACATGACCGACGCCAAACGGCTCGACGACCTGATGCGCAACATCAACGACGAGCTGGAAAACCGGGTGGCCGAGCGCACCGAACAGTTGCTGGCCGCGAACAAAGACCTGGAGTCTTTCTCGTATTCGGTCTCACACGATCTGCGTTCACCGCTGCGCCACATTTCCAGCTTTGTGAGCCTGCTCGAAGAGCACCTGGGCCTCCAGTGCGACGAAGTCAGTGCTCGCTACCTGAGCACCATTGGCAGCTCGGCCCGGCACATGAGCCAACTGATTGACGGCTTGCTGGCTTTTTCACGGCTGGGCCGCTCGGCCGTGAACGTGGCACCGGTGGACTTTGCCCTGTTGGTGGGCGACGTGGTCAGCCAGCTGGCTCACGACACCGAAGGACGCGTCGTGGACTGGTTGGTCGCTCCCGACCTGCCACTGGTGCAGGGCGACGCCTTGTTGTTGCGCGAGGTCTGGGCCAACTTGCTGGGCAACGCCTACAAATACACGCGGCCCAGGGAGCGTGCACTCATCGAGATCGGCTGGAGCGTCGACCCAGCCGTGGGCTACACCTTCTTTGTCCGTGACAATGGCGTGGGTTTTGATACAAACTACGCGGGTAAACTTTTTGGTGTATTTCAGAGGTTGCACCGAGCTTCTGAATTCGAAGGAACTGGCATCGGGCTGGCGCTCACGCGCCGTATCGTAGAGCGCCACGGCGGCAGCATCTGGGCTGAAAGTCAGCTGGGTGAAGGCAGTGTGTTTTACTTTTCGCTACCTTTTGAGAACATGCAGTCACCGGACGTCACCAAGGATTCGCTGTACGCGTCTCTGGAACCATGAACAAAAACGCCAACGCCATTCTTCTTGTTGAAGACAACCCCGATGACGCAGAGTTGACCCGGCTGGCGCTCGCGCGGCACGGTCTGGACGGCCGCGTCACCCATGTGTCCGATGGCATGCAAGCCCTGGACTACCTTTACAGGCGCGATGCCTATGCCAACCGCCCAAGCGGCAACCCCGTGCTGGTGTTGCTGGACCTGAAAATGCCTTTGCTGGACGGCATTGGTGTGCTTAAGGAAATCAAGGGCTCGGAGCACTTGCACAACATCCCCGTGGTCGTGCTCACGTCGTCCACAGAGCCCAGCGATCTGCAGCGGGCTTACGACGCTGGCACCAACGCCTACATCGCCAAGCCCACCGAGTTTTCGCAGTTTCTCAGCGCCATGAAGCATGTGTGCGAATTCTGGATCAACATCAACCAGACCGCGCCCCAAACCTCACATGCGGGCGTGCGCACATCTGGGTTTGGCGAACTGATGTGACGGCTGGCCTGCGCCAAGCGCGCGGGCACACGCTGCACCCCATGCACCGCTAAACACCACCCAGCGCGGACCGCTTGCGCCTCGTTTGGCGTGGGCTACGCTACCAGGTGTCAACAAAGCGGCTGGCGCCCTGCGGTTTCACCCGCGCACTGGCCAGCCCGCGCACCAGCCAGGTCCGGGTCTCAGCCGGGTCAATCACGGCATCAATTTCCAGCGTGGCAGCCATCTGTGTCGCTGCGCCATTGGCGTATTGCTGAGCCAGCAAGCGTTCAAACAAGGCTTCGCGCTCAGGGCCTTGGGGCAGCGCCTCCAGCTCCTTGCGAAAGCCCAGCCGGACCGCCCCTTCCAACCCCATGCCACCAAACTCGCCGGTGGGCCAAGCCACTGTGAAAGCCGGTGCATGGAAACCACCCGCGGCCATGCCCATGGCGCCAAGCCCGTAGCCCTTACGCAACACCACGCAGAAGGTGGGCACGCGCAAATGGGCCGCCACCACAAACAGGCGGCTGACATGCCGCACCTGGGCTTGCGCTTCCGCGGCCGGACCCACCATGAAGCCCGGTGTGTCCACCAGGCTGACGATGGGCAAGCCGTGCGCATTGCACAACTGTATGAAGCGCGCGGCCTTGTCGGCCGCATCGGCGTCGATGGCGCCGCCAAGATGCCCCGGGTTGTTGGCCAGCAGCCCCACCGGGCGCCCCTCGATGCGCGCCAGGGCCGTGTGAATTCCGACACCGAACGCGGTGCGCAGGGGCAGCAAGCTGCCACAGTCCACCAAGCCGTCCATGGCCGCGCGGGTGTCGTAAACGCGCAGGCGATTTGCGGGCACCACCGCGCGCAAGGCCATCGGGTCGGGCGACTGCCAGCTCGACACCGTGCCCTGAAAAAATGACAGGTAGTGGCGGGCCACTGCGGTGGCTTGCGCCTCGTCGTCCACCAGCACATCAATCACGCCGTTGGCATGCTGCACGGCGCTCGGCCCAATTTCCTCCGGGTGAAACGTCCCCAGACCGCCCCCTTCCACCATGGCTGGCCCACCCATGCCAATGTTGCTGTTGCGGGTGGCGACGATTACATCGCTACACCCCAGCAGCGCGGCGTTGCCCGCAAAGCAACGGCCACTGGCAATACCCACCACGGGCACTTGGCCGGACAAACGGGCGAAGGACGCAAATGTCGGCACATGCAGGCCGGCCACGATGGGCATGTCGGTATCCCCCGGCCGACCGCCGCCACCCTCGGCAAACAACACCACCGGCAACTGGTTTTCAAGCGCAATGCCGAGCAACCGGTCGGTCTTGGCGTGGTTGCGCATGCCCTGGGTGCCCGCGAGCACCATGGCGTCGTAGGCCATCACAACCACGCGGCAGGCCTGAGCACCATCGGGCGCGACCGACGCGCTGCCGAACAGCGCCGCATTGACCGAACCGATGCCGGTGACCATGCCATCGGCCGGGGTGTTGGCGATCAAGTCCTCTTCGGTGCGGCGGCTGCGCTGCGCGGCCACGGCCAGGGCGCCGTATTCCATGAAGCTGCCCGCGTCGCAGAGGTCGGCAATGTTCTCTCGGGCGGTGCGCTGCCCCTGCCTGTGCCGCCGTGCCACTGCGGCAGGGCGTGCCGCATCGAGCGTGAGAGCCTGGCGGGTCAGCAGGCGCTGGAGGTCGGCGCGGGGCGCGGGCGGGCCAGAAGGGTCTTGCGCAGCCTGTGCCAAGCCCAAAGCTTCGGGAGCGATGCCCTCGGCCTCGGGCGGGCTCGCGTTGGCGGGCACGGGTGCGGTGTGCAACAACACATCGCCCATCTGCACCGTTTCATCCACGCCAAACAACAGCGCCACCACGCACGCATCGGCCTCGGCCCGCAGCTCGTGTTCCATTTTCATGGCCTCCACGACCACCACCACGGCACCCGCGCGCACCAGGTCGCCAGGTGCGACCTGCCATTGCACGATGCGGGCTTGAAGCGGGGAGCGCAGGTCTTTCATGCGCGGATTCTGCAGCGGCGTGTGGGTTCAGCCCGGTCAATCGGGCGACAGCCGCGCGCAACGCACCTCTGCCGAGGTGGCAAAGGTTACTCGTACAGGTTGGAGTCTGCCCACTGCGAGGAAGGGCCAGGGTCTTCGGCGGTGACCGGCACGTTGAGGTTCAACACAAACACGACTTCACCACCAAAACGCCCGACACCCAGCGTTTTCATGAGCTGCTTCTCTTGTTCGGGATGCTCCATGCGCAGAAAGCAGATGGCCTGCTTGGTGCCTTCGTGCATGGCCGTGAGGATGTCCAGCCGTGTGATGCGGCCGAACTCGCTGCACAACTGGTGCAGGGCGGATTTCAGGCTGCTCACATCGCTGTGCTGCCGGAGTTCTGACAGTGCGCTCACGTTCACCCCCTATGAATTTCAGTCCGGCTCCACGCCATTGGATCGGCGGTTGCGGTCTGACTTTGTATGGATTGCGATGGTAGTACAGATGCTACAAATGATAACAAGTTTGTTACAAAATACCTTTTCAAGCGCCCTTCAATTGCCCAGAAGTTCCTAAAACCCAGGAACAATGCCACGTTTTCCCAGGCAAGTTGTTACAGGTGGAGCGGTATGCTCGAACCCCACACCGACGAAAGCGGATGCCTCATGCCACACGGATACCGTGCTGAAAATTTCGACGAAACCGCGCCTTTGACCGACTCCCTGCAGGCCGCACAACCGAGCATGGATTGGGCGCAACTGGCGCAGCTGGCCACCCATTTGGGCCAAGTACCGTCAGCCCTGTGGGTGCAAGCCCTTCCCAGCGGCCCGGTGGTGTTGGGCGCCTGCGGCCTGCCGCTCGATCAGCAGGCCGCCGCCCTGGCGCTGTGCACCCACGTGGCGACAGACACCGCGCTGAAAGGCTGCCTGCTGGACGCCGCAGCGCATCCCGCCTGGGCGGTCCACCCTCTCGTGCGTTCGCAGCCCCCCGCCCGGTTTTGCCTGGTGCTGCCACTGCCTTGCAGCAGCGCGCCCCACCCTACTTGGCTCGCGCTGCTCGACCCGGCGCCCCGCAGCCTCGAGGCACTGGCGAAGGGCTTGCCGGGCTTGCAAGCGTTGGTCAACCACGCCGCGCAACTGTTTGATATAGCCCGCCAGCAACAGCGGTCGGCCCACCTGACGCAAGGGCGGGAAGAACGCCTGGACAAAGCGCTGAACGAGAGCGAAAGCCGCCTGAACCTGACCGAACACACGGCGGGTGTCGGCAGCTGGTCGTTCAACATCGCGTCTGGGCAGATTCAGCATTCGGACGAATACGCCAGCATTCTGGGCCTGGAGCCCGGGGAATCCGTGGGCACGTTGTCGGCCATGGTGGAGCGTTACACGCCGGAATGGCGCAGCGGTATCCAACAGCGGCTGGAGCGCTGCGCCCAAACCGGCGAGGCGTTCGACGAAGAAATACAGGTGCAGGTCCCCGGCATGAGTCCAAAATGGGTTCGCACCGTGGGCAACGCGGTGCGCGATGCCCACGGAAACATTCTGCGCATTCAGGGCGCGGTGCAAGACATTTCAGTGCAAAAGCAGGCGCAACAGGAAACCCTGCGCCTGGCCATGCGCCTGACCACCACGCTGGCCAGCATCACGGAAGCCTTTGTGACGCTGGACCGGCAATGCTGCTTCACCTACCTGAACCAGGAGAGCGAACGCCTGCTGCAAAAAACCACGGCCGACCTGCTGGGCCTGGAACTCTGGCACGACTTCAGCGAGGGTTTGGCACAGCGGTTGCGCGAGCAGCTCAGGCGTGCGCTCAAAAGCAACCGCCGTATCGAGCTGGAAGATTTTTTCCCCTCGCTGGGCAAATGGCTGGAGGTGCGCGCTTATCCGTTCGCCGAAGGTTTGGCGGTGTACTTTCGCGACGTCACCGAACGCCGCCGCTCACAAGAACAGCTCATGCTGCTGGAGACCAGCGTGGCCCGACTCAACGACATCGTGGCCATTGCGGAAGCGGGCTCAGGCCCGGACGACGAACCACGCATGGTGTTTGTGAACGATGCATTTGAAAAACAGACCGGCTACAGCCGCGACGAGGTGCTCGGCCAGACGCCCCGCATGCTGCTGGAACTGGACCCGGCGATGCTCAAGCTGCGGGACATGGCCAAAGGCCTGCAAGAAGCCCGCCAAGCGCGCACCGAACTCATGGTGTACCGGAAAAACGGCGCCTCGTTCTGGGTCGAGCTGGAGGTGGTTTCGGTGCAGGCCAGCGCCGAAGAGGTGACGCACTGGGTGGCGGTGGGGCGTGACATCACCCAGCGCAAGACAGCCGAAGACATGATCCGGCACCTGGCGTTTTACGACCCGCTGACCGACCTGCCCAACCGCCAGCTGCTGCTGGACCGGCTGCAAAAGGCGTTGTCGCAAAGTGCCCGCACGGGCCAGCACGGCGCGCTGATGTTCATTGACCTGGACAACTTCAAGATCCTCAACGACACGCTGGGCCACCACATGGGTGACCAGTTGCTGCAGCAAGTGGCCCTGCGCCTGACCAAGAGCGTGCGCAAGACCGACACCGTGGCGCGCCTGGGCGGCGACGAATTTGTGGTGATGGTGGACGACCTCAGCACCGACCCGGAGGCAGCGGCCTACAAGTCGCGCGCGCTGGCCGAAAAAGTGCTCACTATGCTGCGCGAGCCGTTCCAGATTGCCGGGCACCAGCACTTTGCCACGCCCAGCATTGGCGTCACCGACTTCAATGGGAAACAAAGCGATGTGAGCGAACTGCTGAAACAGGCCGACCTGGCCATGTACCAGGCCAAAGGCCTGGGCCGCAACACGCTGTGCTATTTCGACCCCGACATGCAGGCCACGGTGAGCGCCAACGCGGCGGTGGGCGCCGCGCTGCGCGTGGGCCTGCGCGAGAAACAGTTTGTGGTGCACTACCAGCCGCAGGTGGACCGCCAAGGCGTGATCACGGGTGTGGAGGCCCTGGTGCGCTGGCAGCACCCAGAAAAGGGGCTGGTCAAACCGGCCGACTTCATCCCGGTGGCCGAAGACACGGGGCTGATTCTGCCGCTGGGCATGTGGGTGCTGGAGACCGCCTGTGAGCAACTCGCCGCCTGGGCCGACTGGCCCCAGACCGCCAGCCTGAGCATTGCCGTGAACGTGAGCGTGTACCAGTTCCGCCACCCCAACTTTGTGGACATGGTCATGGCCTCGATTGCGCGCACCGGTATTCGCCCGCACAAGCTCAAGCTGGAGCTCACCGAGAGCCTGCTGGCCGACCGCATGGAAATCACCATCCAGAAAATGGGCATGCTCAAAGACCTTGGGGTCACGCTGTCGCTGGACGATTTCGGTGTCGGCTATTCGTCGTTGTCGTGCCTCAAACGCCTGCCGCTGGACCAGTTGAAAATTGACAAGGGCTTTGTGGCCGATGTGCTGACCGACCCGAACGATGCGGCCATTTCACGCGCCATCATTGCGCTGGCGCAGAGCCTGAGCTTGCAGGTGGTGGCCGAGGGCGTGGAAACGCACGAGCAGCGCGACTTTCTGGCCTACCAGGGTTGCGACCAATTCCAGGGCCATCTGTTTGCGCCCGCGCTGCCCATCGAAACGCTGGACGCGTTTTTGCGCAACCCCTCGTCCGGCATGATGGTGGCGGGCTGAAGCGGCGAAGGATCCCCGCTGCACAGTCTCAGCCGATGGCGTTCAATGCGCCGGTCCGGCAAACAGCGCCACGTTGCCACCCGCAGCGGTGGTGTTGATGGTCAGGGTCTGCTCGGCGCAGAAGCGCATCAGGTAGTTCGGTCCGCCCGCTTTGGGGCCGGTGCCGCTCAGGCCTTCGCCGCCGAAGGGCTGCACACCCACCACGGCGCCAATCATGTTGCGGTTCACGTAGACGTTGCCCACCCGGGCCGCAGTGGCCAGCGCCTGGGCGCGGCTGTCGATGCGGGTCTGGATACCCAGCGTGAGGCCGTAGCCCAGCGCGTTGATCTGCTGCATGACGGCCATCGGGTCGCCACCCCAGCGCACCACCTGCAGCACCGGGCCGAAGATCTCGGCCTGCACATCGGCAATGGCGTTCACCTCGAACATCTGCGGCGGGATCAGGTTGGGCAGCGCCGAAGCCGAGGTGGCGGCAGGCAGCAGCGGCTTGGCCTCGGCGTGCAAGCGCTGCAAGTGGCGGCCGATGCCGTCAAATGCCTCGGTGTCGATCACCGGCCCGAGATCGGTGGCCAGCTCGGCGGTAGCGCCGGCCACCAACTCTTTCGCGGCGCCCTGGACCATCTCGATCACATGGTCGGCAATGCCTTCGTGCAGACACAGCAGTCGCAGCGCCGAGCAGCGCTGCCCCGCGCTGCGAAACGCGCTTTGCACCACCGCGTCGGCCACCTGCTCGGGCAGGGCCGTGCTGTCCACCAGCATGGCGTTGATGCCACCGGTCTCGGCAATCAGCGGCACGATGGCGCCGTCTTTGGCAGCCAGCGCGCGCTGGATGATCTTGGCCACCTGCGTGGAGCCGGTGAACACCACGCCCGCAATGTCGGGTTGCGCCACCAGCGCAGCGCCCACGGTTTCGCCCGGGCCGTGCAGCAGTTGCAGCACGTTGGCTGGCACACCGGCGGCGTGCAGCAGCTTCACCGCTTCGAGCGCCACCGCCGGCGTTTGCTCGGCGGGCTTGGCCAGCACCGTATTGCCGGTGGCCAGCGCGGCCGCCACCTGGCCCATGAAGATGGCGAGCGGGAAGTTCCAGGGGCTGATGCAAACCCAGGCACCCCGGCCCTCCATGCGCAGCGTATTGCTCTCGCCGGTAGGTCCGGGCAGGGTTTGCGGTGCCATCACGCGCTCCGCGTCGTTGGCGTAAAAGCGCAGAAAATCCACCGCTTCCCGCACCTCGGACACGGCGTCGCCCCAGGTCTTGTGGGCTTCTTTCACCAGCAACGCACAGAAACGCGGCAACTGCTGCTGCAGCGCATCGGCCGCCTGGCGCAGCACGGCGGAGCGGTCGGCCGCGGGGGTGTGGTTCCAGCCGGCAAAAGCGGCCATGGCACGGGCGCAAGCCGCTTCGGCGTCGGCGGCTGTCGCTTCCTGCACGGGCACCACCGGGGTGCTGGCCAGCGCGGCCAGCAAGGTGTCGCGGTGGGAAACCACCGCCAGATCGAGTCCCTGGCTGTTGGGGCGCTGCGGGCCGTACAGGTGCAGCGGCAAAGGCAGGGCAGGTTGCGGCTCCAGGCGCAGCGGCGAAATGAGCAGCTCGTCCATGCCCACCGACTCGTCGGCCAGCTGGTGCACGAAAGACGAGTTGGCACCGTTCTCCAGCAGGCGGCGCACCAGGTAGGCCAGCAGGTCGCGGTGAGCGCCCACCGGCGCATACACGCGGCAGGCCACCATCGGGTTCTTCAGCACCTCGCGGTAAATGCCTTCGCCCATGCCGTGCAGCCGCTGCAGTTCAAACGGCACACCCTGTCGGGCCGCGAGCTGCAATATCGCCGCGATGGTGCCGGCGTTGTGCGTGGCGAACTGCGGGAAAATTGCGTCGGGCGCGGCCAGCATGGCCCGGGCGCAGGCGAGGTAGCTCACGTCGGTGTGGTGCTTGTGGGTGAACACCGGGTAGGTGGGCAAACCCAGTTCTTGCGCGCGCTTGATCTCGGCGTCCCAGTAAGCGCCCTTCACCAGACGGCACATGAAGCGGATGTTGTACTGGCGAGCCAGCGCAGCCACGTGCTCGATCAGCTCCACCGCCCGGGTCTGGTAGGCCTGCAAGGCCAGGCCCAGGCCGGTCCACTGCGGGCAGTGCTCGGCCACCAGCTGAGCCAGCGCCTCGAACACGTCGAGCGACAACTCCAGCCGGTCCACCTCTTCGGCGTCAATGGTGAGGTTCAGGTTGGCCGCCGCTGCGGCGCGGCACAGCGTCCACACACGCGGCACCAGTTCTTCCATCACCCGCTCGTGCTGCACGTCTTCATAGCGCGGGTGCAGCGCGCTGAGCTTGATGGAAATCCCATCGTTCTTGGCCGGTGAGACTTTCGGGTCAGCCCCTCGGGCAATGGCGGCCAGGGCATTCTGGTAGCTAGCGAGGTAACGCAGCGCGTCCGCGTCGGTGCGGGCACCCTCGCCCAGCATGTCAAAGCTGAAGCTCAGGTTGCCCTGCTTCTTGCGGGCCGACGTGGCCTCCTTCATGCCTTCCTCAATCGTCTGCCCCAGCACAAACTGCCGGCCCAGCAACTGCACCGCCCGCAGCGTGGCGGCCACCACAGTCTTGGCACCCAGCTTGGCCATCAGGCCGGCTTCGCCGCCCGATTCGGGCAAAAACTTCTTCGACATCGCGATCGCGGTGGACGACAGGCGCGCCAGCGTCGAATCCGCCGCACCGTCAAAGTCGGCCCGGCCCAGCTGGTCTGCGGTCAGCGCAATGGCGGTCTCCGCGTCTGGCACGCGCAGCAGCGCCTCGGCCAGCCGCATCAGCGCCAAGCCTTCAGCGCTGGAAATGGGGTATTCCTTGAGCAGGCTTTCCATGGCCCAAAACGGCGGCGGGTTGTTGCGCACCGCACGCACCCAGGGCGCCGCCACCGTGGCGGCTGCGGCCCAGTCCAGCGCACCTTGCAGCAGAGCCAGCCGCTGGGAAACGGTGGCGTTTTCGGGCCGGTAGGGGAAGGGCAGTCGGTCTGTGGTGCGGGGCATGTCGGTCTCCGAAAATCGGGGGTATTGGTGAATACCGAGATATTGACCGCCAGCCTGCCGAATTTTTATCGGTATTTTTTGCTTTAACCGGATAATTCACCAACCATGACCGACACCAGCCACGAACTCGACCGCATCGACCTGCGCATTTTGAAGGTGCTTCAAGCCGACGGCCGCATCGCCAACCTGAAGCTGGCCGAAGCGGTGGCGCTCTCGCCCACCGCCGTGCTCGCCCGCACCCAGCGCTTGCAGCGCGACGGCTACATCTTGGGCTACGAGGCCCGGCTCAACCCGCTCAAGCTCGGCCGCGGCATGATGGTGTTTGTGGAGGTGTCGCTGGACCGCACCACGCACAACGTGTTTGACGAGTTCAAGGCCGCGGTACAGGTGCACGACACCATCATGGAATGCCACATGGTGGCCGGCGGCTTTGACTACCTGCTCAAGACCCGCATGGCCGACATGGCCGCCTACCGCGACTTTGCCGGCAGCGTGCTGTGGCAACTGCCCGGCGTACGCGAGACGCGCACCTACGCGGTGATGGAAGAGGTGAAGAACAGCACGCGGCTGCCGCTCTGAGGCGGCGCTGTCCAAGCGGGCAAACGGACGGCAGGTCAGGCGCGTGGGGCCCGGCTGCCAAAAATCGCCCGCCCCACCCGCACCATCGTCGAGCCGGCCGCCACCGCCGCATCCAGGTCGTCGCTCATGCCCATGGACAAGGTGTCCAGCCCCAGGCCTTGGGCGTTCAGGTGGTCAAACAGGGCTTTGGCCTGCAAAAACACCGCCCGCTGCGCTTCAAAGCCGTCGGCTGGCTCGGGTATACACATCAAGCCACGCAGCTTCAGGTGCGGTAACTGCGCCACCGCCTCGGCCAGCGCGGGCAGCTCGGCGGGCGACACGCCCGATTTGGTGGGCCCCCCGTCCACATTCACCTGCAAACACACCTGCAACGGCGGCAACTCTGGCGGGCGCTGCTCGCTCAGCCGCTGGGCAATCTTGAGCCGGTCCACCGACTGCACCCAGTCAAAATGCGCCGCCACCAGGCGCGTCTTGTTGCTTTGAACCGGCCCGATGCAATGCCACTGAAAAACTGCGCCGGGGTGCGAAACACGCAGCGCCTGGATTTTCTCCACGCCTTCCTGGATGTAGTTTTCCCCAAAGGCGTGCTGCCCTGCGGCCAGCGCCTGGGCCACCGCATCGGGGCCAAACGTCTTGGAAACCGCCAGCAACGTGACGGCGTTCACGTCCCTGCCCGCCTGTGCACAGGCGGCTGCCATCTGGCGGTGTACCTGTTGGAGATTGTCTTCAATCGTCGTCATAATCAGTCCGTCTTACCAATACAGCACGGGACCCCGGGATGGATATCACGCAACTGCTCGCCTTCAGCGTCAAGAACAAAGCATCGGATCTTCACCTCTCGGCCGGTCTTCCGCCCATGATACGGGTGCATGGTGACGTGCGCCGCATCAACGTCGAGCCGCTGGACCACAAGATGGTGCACAGCATGGTGTACGACATCATGAACGACAGCCAGCGCAAGCAATACGAAGAGTTTCTGGAATGCGACTTCTCGTTTGAGATCGAAGGTCTGGCGCGGTTTCGGGTCAATGCCTTCAACCACAACCGCGGCGCCGGTGCGGTGTTCCGAACCATTCCCAGCAAGATCCTGACGCTGGAGCAGCTCAACGCGCCCAAGATTTTTGGCGATCTGGCGCTGCGTCCGCGTGGCCTGGTGCTGGTCACCGGCCCCACCGGTTCGGGCAAGTCCACCACGCTGGCGGGCATGGTCAACCACCTCAATGAAACCGAATACGGGCACATCCTGACCGTGGAAGACCCGGTGGAATTTGTACACGAGTCCAAAAAATGCCTGGTCAACCAGCGCGAAGTGGGCCCGCACACGCTGAGCTTTTCCAACGCCCTGCGCTCGGCGCTGCGCGAAGACCCCGACGCGATTCTGGTGGGTGAAATGCGCGACCTGGAAACCATTCGCCTGGCCATGACGGCGGCCGAAACCGGCCATCTGGTGTTTGGCACGCTGCACACGTCGAGCGCAGCCAAGACGATCGACCGGATCATTGACGTGTTCCCGGCGGAAGAAAAAGACATGGTGCGCGCCATGTTGTCCGAATCACTGGTGGCCGTGATCTCGCAGACGCTGTGCAAGGTCAAAGACGGTAGTGGTCGCGTGGCGGCGCACGAAATCATGCTGGGCACCAGCGCCATTCGCAACCTGATCCGCGAAGCCAAGGTGGCTCAGATGTATTCGGCCATCCAGACCGGCAACGGCGTGGGCATGCAAACGCTGGACCAAAACCTTTCCGAACTGGTCAAGCGCAACGTCATCAGCCCGGCTGAAGCGCGCAGCAAAGCCAAGATACCTGAAAATTTCCCGGGGTGAACATGCCCCACCCCCGTCGCTTGCCCACTGCGTGTGGCCGCATCCCCCCTCAAGGGGGCAACGCGAGTGGCCCGGCAAAGCCGGTTCCACCGCGTTCTGGGTTGGCGTGTTTGCTTCCAGCATCTCCCTCTCTCCGGAGCAAGGGTCTCGAATTTCTCACAAGGTAGCTCTTCATGGAACGCGACCAGGCATCCAAGTTCATCAACGATCTGCTCAAGCTCATGCTGAGCCGGGCCGGCAGCGACCTGTTCATCACCGCCGACTTCCCGCCCGCCATCAAGGTGGACGGCAAGGTGGTGAAGGTGTCGCCGCAGCCGCTGAACGCTTCGCACACCCTGGCGCTGGCGCGCGCCATCATGAACGACAAGCAGGCTGCAGAGTTCGAGCGCACCAAAGAATGCAACTTCGCCATCTCGCCACCGGCCATCGGCCGCTTCCGCGTGAGTGCTTTTATTCAGCAAGGCAAGGTCGGCATGGTGCTGCGAACCATTCCTGCGGTGCTGCCCACCATCGACAAGCTCGGCCTGCCCCAGGTGCTGAAGGACGTGGTGCTGTCCAAGCGCGGGCTTTGTATTCTGGTGGGCGCCACCGGCTCGGGCAAATCCACGTCGCTGGCTGCCATGGTCGACTGGCGCAACGAAAACACCCACGGCCACATCATCACGATTGAAGACCCGGTGGAGTTTGTGCACCCGCACAAGAACTGTGTGATCACGCAGCGCGAAGTGGGCCTGGACACCGACAGCTGGGAAGCCGCCCTGAAGAACACGCTGCGCCAGGCGCCCGACGTGATCCTGATGGGTGAGATCCGCGACCGCGAGACCATGGAACACGCGATCCAATTCTCGGAAACCGGTCACCTGTGTCTGGCCACGCTGCACGCCAACAGCGCCAACCAGGCGCTGGACCGCATCATCAACTTCTTCCCGGAAGACCGCCGACCGCAACTGTTGATGGACCTGTCGCTCAACCTGCGCGCCCTGGTGTCGCAGCGCCTCGTGCCACGCCAGGACAACAAGGGCCGCCACGCTGCCGTGGAAGTGATGCTGAATTCGCCCCTGATCTCCGACCTGATCTTCAAAGGCGATGTGGCCGAGATCAAGGAGATCATGAAGAAGAGCAACAACATGGGCATGCAGACCTTTGACCAGGCGCTGTTCCATGCGTTTGAGGCCAACCTCATCACCTTTGAAGACGCGCTGCGCAACGCCGATTCGCTCAACGACCTGCGTCTGCAGATCAAGCTCAACAGCCAGCGTGCGAAGACGCAAGACCTCGCCGCTGGCACCGAGCACCTCACGATCGTCTAGCGAAACACCCCCGCCGGGCTTCGCCCGCCCCCCTCAAGGGGGCAACGCGAGCGACCCGGCAACGCCGGTTCCACCGCGTTCTGGAGCAACTCCCCCTCTCTCTTGCAGGACCCTTCTGATGAGCAGCATCGCATCCAAAACCTACGAATCCGCCCCGCTGAAAAAAGTCGCGTTTCTGGGGCTCGGCGTCATGGGCTACCCCATGGCCGGTCACCTCGCGCGGGCCGGGCATGCCGTCACGGTCTACAACCGCTCGCCCGCCAAGGCCCAGGCCTGGGTTGCCGAGTTCGGTGGCGCCGCCAAGAGCTCACCGCGTGAGGCCGCAACGGGCGCCGACATCGTGTTTTCTTGCGTGGGCAACGACGACGACCTGCGCTCCATCGTGCTGGGCGCCAATGGCGCTTTCGCCGGGATGCAGCCGGGCGCCGTGTTGGTGGACCACACCACCGCCTCGGCCGACGTGGCGCGTGAACTGCATGGCGCCGCCAAAAACCTGGGGCTTTCGTTCATCGACGCGCCCGTGTCGGGTGGCCAAGCCGGTGCACAAAACGGCGCCCTGACCGTGATGAGCGGCGGCGATGAGACAGGTTTTGAAGCGGTCAAGCCAGTGGCGCTGGCGTTTTCACGCGCGTTCACCCTCATGGGCGCCAGTGGCTCGGGGCAACTGACCAAAATGGTCAACCAAATCTGCATTGCGGGACTGGTGCAAGGCCTGTCCGAAGCCATTGCGTTTGGCCAAAAAGCTGGCCTGGACATGAACCAGGTGCTGGACGTGATTGGCAAGGGCGCCGCGCAAAGCTGGCAGCTCGACAACCGCGGCAAGACCATGGTGGCCGACCAGTTCGACTTCGGTTTTGCGGTGGACTGGATGCGCAAAGACCTGGGGCTGGTGCTGGATGAAGCCAAGCGCAACGGCGCCCGCTTGCCCGTGACGGCGTTGGTGGACCAGTTTTATGCCGACGTGCAAGCCATGGGCGGCAACAGGCTGGACACATCCAGCCTGATCAAACGGCTGAAGTAAAGCCCCCCGCGCCGCCGGCGGCTCACCCCCAAGGGGGGGCGCTGGTGGTCCTTACTTGGCGGGCGCTGCTTTTTCGCTTTCAGCTGGCTTGGGCAGCAGACGCGCCAGCTCTTCTTCGCTGATGATTTCCAGCACGCGCACCACACGCTGCACGCCTTGGGTGTTGCGGGTGATTTCGGTGGCGCGGTCGGCCTCGCGCTGGGTCAGGCGCCCCATCAGGTACACCGTGCCGCGGGTGGTCAGCACCTTGACCGCAGACGCGGGCAAATCGCGCGCGTCGATCATGGCGGCTTTGACGCGGCCCGTGATCAAGGTGTCTGACGAACGCTGGGTGAGCGACGAAGCCCCCAGAACATCCAGCTCATTGACGACACTGCGCACGTTTTCCACGCCCGCCACGGTGGTTTCTGCCAGCGCTTTGTCTTGCTCGCTGGCCACTTCGCCGGTGAGCAGCACCTGGCGGTTGTAGCTGGTCACGGACACGTTGCCACGCTGGCCAATTTGTTCACGCAGGCGGTTGCCCGCGCGCAGCTCGATACCCTGGTCTTCCACCTGGGCGCCTGAGGTGCGGCGGTCGGTTGCCATCAAGGCACCGGTCATGGCGCCACCCACGATGAGCGGTGCGCAGGCAGACACCGCCGCCCCCAGCAACACAGCGCTCAGGGTGGTGGTGGCAACGCGGCGCCAGCGGTTTGGCTTCAAAGACTTCATGCGGGGTTCTCCTGTTCGTTGCTGACCGCGTCGGGCAGGCCCAGCAACTGGGCGTCCACACCGTCGCAAATACAGTGCAACACCATGTGGTGCACCTCCAGAATACGGGCCGGCACCTCGTGAGGCACACACACCAGCACATCGGTGTCGCGGAGCATTTGGGCCAGGCGGCCACCGCGCCCACCGGTGAGGGCCACCACGGTCATGTCACGTTCGTGCGCCGCTTCCACCGCCGCCAGCAAATTGCCCGAATTGCCGCTGGTGGACAGCACCAGCAACACGTCGCCGGCCTGACCCAGCGCACGCACCTGGCGGGCGTACACGGCACGGGCATCGAAGTCGTTGGCAATGCCGGTGAGCACGGCGGCGTCGGCCGAGAGCGAAAACGCGGCCAGCTCGGGGCGCTCGCGGTCGTAGCGGCCCATGAAGCTGGCGGCAAAGTGCTGTGCCGCAGCGGCAGACGGGCCGTTGCCACAAGCCAGCACCTTGCCGCCGCCCGTGACGCTGACCAGCACTGCGGTGGTGGCGGCTTCGACCACCGGGGCCAACGACTGCGCGCACTGGTATTTCAGGTCGGCGCTGTCGATGAATTGTTGTTGTATTCGTTGCAAAAGCATGGGGCGATCATAGCGGTCAGGGGGTGTATCAAAAGCTTGCGGATGCATCAAAAGCCGCACGCAGCCAGTCGATGTGCAGGGGCTCTGGCGCTTCGGCTGGCTGGGCCAGCCGACCCTGTATCAGCACCACATCAAACCGGCATGGGGGTTCTGATCCGAGTTGCAGCAAAAAGTGCCGCGCCGCCAGCACAATGCGGCGCTGTTTGGTGGCGGTGATGCTGGCAGCGGCGCCGCCCTGGCGGGCGCTGGCGCGCTGGCGCACCTCCACAAACACCAGCGTGCCATCGGCCTCGCGCATAATCAAATCGACCTCGCCGCCGCCCCGGCCCGGGGTTTTGAAGTTGCGCTGCACCAGCGCCAAACCGTGGCGCTGCAAATGCGCCAGTGCCATGTCTTCTGCGGCGTCGCCCAGGCCCTTGGTTGTGGGCTGGGCGGGCACCGGTGCCACCTGTTTTCTGGAAAACCACATTGTCTGCAAGCACTCCATCCCTGTTGGCCGCCGCGCGCGAGGCAGCCGCTCACCAGCATTATCCGCAGGGCGCGCTCTATATGGTCGCCACCCCCATCGGCAATCTGGCTGACATTGGGCTGCGCGCCTTGCAGGTGCTGTCGCTGGCCGACACCGTGGCCTGCGAAGACACGCGCCACACCGCTGGCCTGCTGCAAGGCTACGGGCTGCACAAGCCGCTGATGGCACTGCACGAACACAACGAAGCCGAGGCCGCACAAACCGTGGTGCAGCGCCTGCAAGAAGGCCAGCGCGTGGCCTATGTGAGCGACGCTGGCACCCCTGGCGTGAGCGACCCTGGCGCGCGCCTGGTATCGGCCGTGACGGCCGCGGGCCTACGCTGCGTGCCCATTCCGGGCGCGAGCAGCATCACCGCGCTGCTGAGCGTGGCGGGCTCACCGCGCACCGGCGGCTGGGACGGCCGGTTTGTCTTTGCCGGTTTTTTGTCGCCCAAGGCGGCCGAGCGGCAGCGGGAAGTTCAGCAGATGGGCGGCGACGCACGGGCCTGCGTGCTGCTGGAAGCACCCCACCGCATTGAAGCACTGGCCAAAGACCTGGCCGCCCTGGGCGAGCGCATGCTGACCGTGGGGCGCGAACTGACCAAGCAGTTTGAAGAGGTGGCGCACCTGAGCGCGGCATCGTTTCCGGCCTGGCTGCAGGCCAATGCCCACCGCACGCGGGGCGAATTTGTGTTGCTGGTGCACCCGCAAGCGGCCGACAAGGCCGACACGGGCACGCTGGACGCTGCCACCCAGCGCACGCTGGACGTGTTGCTGGCTGAGTTGCCGCTGAAAACCGCCGTGAAACTGTGTGCCGAGATCACCGGCCAGCCGCGCAACACCTTGTACGAAACGGCCCTGGCGCAGCGCAAAAGCCGGCAGGCTGAAGAAGACTGAAGGGCCGCAAGTCGTGTGCGGCGCATCAAAGCACCGCACACACCGCCGTTTCAAGGCAGCATGCGCGCCATGGGGTCGTTGCCCGAGCGCGGTGCGCCAGTGGTGCCAGGCGCGGCGGCCTCGGGCACTTCGTGGGCCTGCACGTCCACCACATCACCCAGGTCGGCCCCACGCGCAGCGGGGTGGCCGGCGCCCGCGCGGCCTGGCCACACACCGCCCGCGTAGCGCTGCGAGGTTTGCCGAAAGTGGTTGAACATGACCACGGGCGCTGGCTTGCGCCCGGTCACCAAGGCCCATAGCGAAGCCACCAGCACCACAACCAGCACCGCCAGCAAGAGGCTCAGCACAAAAACGGCGAGCGCCAGGCCCAACGCCAGTTTGAAGATGCCGCTGACCACACGGCCCAGAAAATCAGAAAAACCATTCATAGTAGAAAGAGCCCGACGGGCCAGTGGAGTTCCACAAGGATCGGCACAAAGCGAGCCGATTTGTCCAACAATGGACCGCTCAGAAGCCCAAACGGGTATTACATGGGGACAAGCGCCCCGGTTGCAAGCATTTTCTGGAATCTGCCATGGCCCTTGCCCACCCCGAACGCCTTTACCGGCCACTGTTGCTGCTGGCCTTGGCCCTGCCCCTGGCGGCCCAGGCGCTGGAACTGTCCGACGTGGCGCTGGAAGGCGAGTTGCGCTTTTTGAGCGAACGCCCCGATCCCGGCGCCTACCACTACGCCTCGCAGGTGCAGATCAGCGACGACAGCCTGTCCAGCGGCGTGGTGCAACTGACCACCTGCCACCACCAGCTGGACCCCAACGCCAAGATCGTGATCGCCTTCAACCCCCAGCGGGTGCAGCGCATTGAAATTGCGTCCACCGAGGGCGTGGAGCGTGCGCAGGTGCAAGGCCACATGGTGGAACTGACCCAGGTCAAACGCGGCGGCAGCGCCTGCATCAACCTCACGTCCAAAGCCCTGGAGCAGGTGGACGCACACACCTGGCGCCTGCACGCCGGGCCACTGATGCGGCGCTACCTCGACGGCTACCTGCCCATGCAGGCCCGCCTGGCCTTTCAGTGGCCCGACGGCCTGCTGCGCCTGAAAGGCACCCAACCTGCCGGACAACCCGGCGTCACGGTGAACAACAGCAGCACCGGCGCGCAGCTCGACCTGGTGTTTGCCGGGCGCATGACCGCCACCCTCGACCTGGTGCGCGGCACACCCTGAACACGCCGCGCTGCGGCGTGTCATGCGGTTGCGGGTGCCGGCTGCTATGCTGAGAAATGCCGCACGCATTCGACGTGTGGCTTTTTACTGCCCGTCATGAAACCGATTTACCAATACTTCTTCCGCGGCCTGATCACGTTTTTGCCCTTGGCACTGACGATCTACGTGCTGTTCCTGTTTGTCACCTGGACCGAGGGCGTGGCCATGGCCCTGATCCGCCCCGTGATTGGTGACTTTTACCTGCCCGGGCTGGGCATTGTGCTGGGCGCCGGACTCATCATCGGCTTGGGCTTTCTCATCTCGCAGCCCTACACGTCGCGCCTGCTGTCGTGGGTGGAACTGCCGTTCACCAACCTGCCGGTGGTGAAAAGCATCTATTCGTCGCTGAAGAACTTTGCCGACTATTTCGCCCCCCACGAAAAAGACGCCCAGCAAGTGGTGCTGCTGCGCATGCCCGGCGGTGAACTCTCCACCGTGGGTCTGGTCACGCGCCAGTCCATGAAAGGCCTGGCCCGGGGGCTCAACGAACTGGAAGACCACGTGGCGGTGTACCTGCCCATGGGCTACATGATCGGCGGCTACACCGTGTTTGTGCCGCGCAGCTGGACCACGCCCATTGACATGACGGTGGAAGAAGCCATGCGCTCGGCGCTGATCGCCTTCATGTCGTCCAACCGCAGCGAAAAAATCGCCGACAAAACACCTATCCAGGAAAGCGCCCAACCATGAGCATCCGCCACCTCGACGCCCTGTTTGCCCCCGCCTCGGTGGCCGTGTTTGGCGCCTCCGAGCGCCCGGGCAGCGTGGGTGGCACGGTGTGGCGCAACCTGCTGGGCGACGGCACCAGCGGCTACCGCGGCCGGCTCTACCCGGTCAACCCCAAGCACAGCCACCTGAACGGCAGCACCGCCTACCCCAACGTGGACGCACTGCCCGAGGCGCCCGACCTGGCCGTCATTTGCTCCCCACTGGCCACCGTGGCGCCGCTCATTGCAGCGCTGGGCGCGCGTGGCACGCGGGCGGCCATTGTGGTCACCGCCGGGCTCAGCCAAGCGCAAAAGCAGGCCATGCTGGACGCGGCCAAGGTGCACACGCTGCGCATTCTCGGCCCCAACTGCATCGGCATGCTGGTGCCCCACCTGGGCCTGAACGCCAGCTTTGCCCACATCGGCGCGCTGCCGGGCGACCTGGCTTTTGTGTCGCAGTCGGGCGCGCTGGTCACGGCCATGCTCGACTGGGCGGGCTCGCGCGGCATCGGGTTTTCGCACTTTGTCTCGCTGGGTGAACGCGCCGACGTGGACTTTGGCGACATGCTCGATTTTTTGGGCACCGACCCCAAAACCCGCTCCATCCTGCTTTACATCGAAAGCATCGACGAGGCACCCAAATTCATGTCGGCAGCCCGCGCAGCCGCCCGCAACAAGCCGGTGATCGTGGTCAAGGCCGGGCGCTCGGCTGCTGGCCAGCAGGCCGCTGCCTCGCACACCGGCGCGCTCGCCGGTTCTGACGCGGTGTTTGACGCGGCCATTGCCCGCGCCGGCATGCTGCGCGTGGACACGCTGCACGAGCTGTTTCTGGCCGCTGAAACCCTCTCGCGCTTTCGCGACGGTCCTTCTGGCCAACTGATCGTGCTCACCAACGGCGGCGGTGCCGGCGTGATGGCGGCCGACGCCGCGGCCACCGAAGGCGTGCCGCTCGCGCCGCTGGACAGCGCCATGCTGGCCCGGCTGGACGCCGTGCTGCCCGCCAACTGGTCGCGCGCCAACCCCGTGGACATCATTGGCGACGCACCCGCCGCGCGCTACCAGGCCGCGCTGGAAGCGCTCTCGCACGAGACCGACAGCGCCGTGCTCTTCATCCACGCGCCCACCGCCATCGTGCCCAGCGCCGAGATTGCGCAGGCACTGCTGCCGCAAGTCACCGCGCAGCCCCGGCGCGTGCTGGGCTGCTGGCTGGGCGACGCCGCCGTGGCTCAGGCCCGCCACACCTTTCGCCAGGCCGGCGTGCCCGACTTCAACACCCCCGAAGAAGCGGTGCGCGCGTTTTCTTTTCTGCGCACCTACCGCCTGCACCAAGAAGCGCTGCTGCAAACCCCACCGGCACGCAGCGCCGCCCAGCCGGTGGACTTGCCGCGCCTGCGCGCCATCGTGGACGCCGTGCTCAGCAGCGGGCGCGAACTGCTGACCGAGCCCGAAGCCAAAGACTTTCTGGCCGCCGCCGGGCTGCCGGTGGTACCCACCCAAATCGTCGGCACCGACCCCACTGAAGCCGTGGCCGCCGCCGACGCCATGGGCTACCCCGTGGTGGTCAAAATTTTGTCGCACACCATCAGCCACAAGAGCGACGTGGGCGGCGTGCGCCTGAACATTGGCAGCGCCAACGAACTGCGCGAGGTCTGCACCAGCATGCTGGCCCGGGTACGCGAACTGCGGCCCGACGCCGACGTGCAAGGCTTCACAGTGCAGCCCATGGTGCGCAAAAAGCACGCCCACGAACTCATCATCGGCGCCAGCGTCGACCCCATTTTTGGCCCCGTCATCTTGTTTGGCGCCGGCGGTACGGCGGTGGAAGTGCTGGCCGACCGCGCACTCGCCCTGCCCCCGCTGAACACCCCGCTGGCGCTGGCGCAAATCAACCGCACCCGCATCGCCAAGCTGCTGCAGGGCTACCGCGACGAACCCGCCGCCGACACCAACGGCATCGCCCAGGTGCTGGTGGCCGTGTCGCAGTTGCTGGCCGACGTGCCCGAGCTGGCCGAACTCGACATCAACCCCCTGCTGGCCAACCACGAAGGCGCCGTGGCGCTGGACGCGCGCGTGCGGGTGTCGGCCGCGCGCCCGGCGGGTGCGGCCCACTTCGCCATCCAGCCCTACCCGCAGCATCTGGTGGAAAGCTGGGCCTGGCAGGGTGAGGCGATCACGCTGCGCCCCATTCGCCCGGAAGACGAAGCCCAGCACCGCCGTTTTCTGGAGCAGCTGGACCCGGAAGACATTCGGCTGCGCGTGTTTTACAGCCGCCGCAGCATCGAACACAGCGAGCTGGCGCGACTCACGCAGATTGACTACGCCCGCGAAATGGCCTTCATTGCCACCCGGCCCCTGTCCGATGGCAGCGAAGAAACGCTGGGCGCGGTGCGCGCCTCGGTGGACCCGGACAACGAAACGGCCGAGTTCGGCGTCATCGTGCGCTCCGACCTGAAAGGGAGCGGCCTGGGCCACCGGCTCATGAGCAAAATGATCGAGCACCTGCGCGCGCGCGGCACACAGCGCCTGGTGGGCACGGTGCTGCGCGTCAACACCGGCATGCTGGAACTTGCGCAGTCCCTGGGCTTCCAAGAACGCAGCGACCCTGGCGACCCGGACGACCACCAGGTGCGCTACGTGTCGCTGGAACTGCAAACCAACACGGAAGCCCGCGCTGTTTGAACCTGAACGGCCGCGGTGAAACCCATTGAAGGAGCCCGCCATGCCGACATTGCCCAGCCCCTCGCGCCGCCACCTGCTGGTGGGTGGCGCTTCCGTGCTCGCCGCCACGGCCGCACCCGCCTGGCTCACGCCTGCACTGGCACAGCCCAGCTTGCGGCCCACGCCCAGCCAGACCGAAGGCCCGTTTTACCCCGTGGCCCTGCCCGCCGACAACGACTTTGACCTGCTGAGCAACGGCCGCGCCGCCTACGGCAAAGGCCAGCCCGCCTGGGTCGAAGGCCTGCTGACCGACACGCGCGGCGTGCCCGTGTCGGGCGCCGTGGTGCAAATTTGGCAGTGCGACCAGGCCGGCCACTACCACCACCCCGGCGACGGCAGCAAAGCCGACCCCGCCTTTCAAGGCTTCGGCCAGGTCACCGTGGGGCGCGACGGCCGCTACCGCTTTCGTACCCTGCGCCCCGCGCCGTACAGCGGGCGCACGCCGCACATCCACTTCAAGGTGCAACTGGACGGCCAAGACCTGCTCACCACCCAGCTTTATGTGGCCGGCGACCCCGGCAACGAACGCGACTTTCTGTGGCGCCGCCTCAATGCCGAAGGCCGCGCCGCCTTGACGGTGCCGTTTGTGCCCGGCGATGACGGCGCGCGGGCCACGTTTCCCATCGTGGTGCAGGCTTAGGGACTCCCCCCGCGCCGCCTGCGGAGCCGGTTCCGCGGCATCCTGGATATGGGCACGTCGCGCCGGTCAGGCGTTCAGCCGCCGAAGGCTCAGCGCCTGAACATCTCCCGCTCCCACCCAAGGCTTTGCACCAGCCACTAAGCTCGCCCCCATGGATTCTTTGACCCAAATCGCCCTCGGCTCGGCCGTCAGCGTGGCCGTGATGGGCCGGCGCACCGCTGTGTGGAAAGCCGCCCTGTGGGGCGCTGTGGCGGGCACCTTGCCCGATCTCGATGCGTTCATCGACCACGGCAACGCCATCCTCAACATGACGCGCCACCGCGCCGAAAGCCATTCGCTGCTGCTGCTCACCCTGGCATCGCCGGTGCTCGCGTGGGTGGCGTCGCGCGTCCACCGAAACCCCAGCACGCCAGCGGCAAGCGACACCCTGCAACACAGCCCACAGCAAGGGCCAACGTTCTTGCGCTGGTGGCTCGCGCTGTGGCTGGTGCTGTTCACCCACCCGCTGCTCGACACCATGACGGTGTACGGCACCCAGTTACTGCAGCCGTTTTCTGACTACCCGTTTGGCGTCGGCAGCGTCTTCATCATCGACCCGCTCTACACCGTGCCACTGATCGTGGGCGTGGTGGCTGCGCTGCGGCTCAAAAGCGTGCGTGGCCTGCGCTGGAACCTGGCCGGTGTGGCCCTGAGCACGCTCTACCTGGCCTGGAGCTTCGGCGCCCAGCAACACGCCACCCAGGTGGCCCGCGCCTCACTCGCCACGCAAAACATCAGCGCCCAAGGCCTGCTCGTCACGCCGTCGCCGTTCAACACCGTGCTCTGGCGCCTGGTGGCCACCACGCCCACGCAATACCTTGAAGGCCACTATTCGCTGCTCGACAACGGCCGGCGCATCACCTGGACCGCGCACGACCGCGGTGCAGCGCTGATAGAGCAACACCGCAACGAACCGTCGGTGGCCCGCATGGCGGCGTTCACGCATGGGTTCTACAGCCTGTCAGAAACCGACGGCCGCCTGTTTGTGACCGACCTGCGCATGGGCCAGGAACCGGCCTACACCTTCCGCTTTGACCTGGGCAGCGCACCCGCCCGCGCCAACGGCCAGCACCTGCCGGTGCAGCAAAGCATGCGCCCCGACCTGGGCACCGCCCTGCCCTGGCTGTGGCAGCGCATGTGGGGCAACGACGTGGCGCTGCCGCGGTTGTAGGGGCTGGGGCGGCGGCTGCAGTTTTCATAAGCTTCGCAAGCGCAGAGCCCCCACCCCAACCCTCCCCCAGAGGGGGAGGGAGCGAACCGCTCTTCACCCTTCATGCAGTCAAGGGACGGTTTCTGCGCATGGACCCTTACCCCTCTGGGGGAAGGCTGGGATGGGGGCCGTCAGCTCAACAGCCCATCGGTTCAAAACCGCTGCCGCACCGCCTCAAGCCATCCAGAACGTGACCGCAATGATCACCACGCCCAGCGCCAGGTTGATGCCGACCGCCGTGCGGATGCTGGAGAGTGCGGCGCCGCCGGCAGGCCAGTCGCTGGCGGCCACGGCCTTGGTCAGGCGCTTGAACAGGGCAAACCGGATGTGGCCAAAGATCAGCATCATGATGATGCCGAGCGTGGCCATGATGGTCCAGTTCAAAGGCATGGCGAAGCCCAGGCCGGCTTGCACCGACTCTTTGGCCACGCGCCCGATCATCCACAAGCCGCTGGCCAGCACCACCCCAATGGCCACCAGCACGGCGGCAAAAAAGCGCTGCAGCGTGGCGTGCATCAGGCGCACGCGCACCGGCGCTTCAAGCTGCATGGCGGCCGGGCGCAGGAAGAAGTGGGCAAACACCATGCCACCGATCCACACCACAATGGCCAGGACGTGAAGCAGCTTGAGGGTGGCGTAAATCATGTGAAGGCTCTCGTTGAGGGTGAAACAGGTTTTTCAAATCGCACGGCATGTGCGGCGAACAAGAAGGACCCACGCGCTGGCAAAACGTTCAACGGCGCGGTCCCAAAGGGTGGTTTAGGCGCTCACGTCCGTCAGCACGCCGTCCTGGCGGCGCTGCAGCCG
This sequence comes from Hydrogenophaga sp. LT287, assembly GCF_055702805.1. NCBI lineage: Bacteria > Pseudomonadati > Pseudomonadota > Betaproteobacteria > Burkholderiales > Comamonadaceae > Hydrogenophaga > Hydrogenophaga sp. LT287. The sequence continues at coordinate 71,884 of NZ_JBVPZC010000010.1, forward strand.
GTACGGTGGCAGGCCCTTGAGCATGCGCCGCCCATACGACTGGCGCAGCAGCCGCGCATCGTAGCAAACGACCACCGCTTCGTCGGTCTCGGCGCGGATGGCCCTACCCGTCCACTGCAAAAGCCGAGCGCCGGTGGCGGGCACCACCAGTTCGCTGAACGGGTCGCGGCCCTGGCTTTTGAGCCAGTCGGCACGGGCCTGGCCCACCGGGTCGCTGGGCGAGGCAAACGGCAGCTTGGTGATGAACACCCATTCGCACAGCTCGCCGGGCAAATCGAGCCCTTCACCAAACGACTGCAGACCAAACAAGATGGATGCGCTGCCCGCCGCCACGCGCTCGCCGTGTTTGCGCAGCAGCTGGGTGCGTGAGGCATCGCCCTGCACCAGCACCTTGTCGCGCAGGTCGCTGTGCAGGCCGCGTTCCAGCAGCTCTTGCGCGCGCCGCATCAACGCCTTGGACGTGAACAGCACCAGCGCCCCGCGCCGCACCTCGGCCAGGTCGGTCATCAGCGCGTCGAGCATTTCGCGGGTGTAGGCCTCCACGTCTTTCGGGTCGGCCTGGGTTTGCACCACCACCAGGCGGCCCTGGCGGGCGTGGTCAAACGGGCTTTGCACTTCGCGCGCCACCACCGCGTCGTCGTAGGCCAGGCCCGACTCGTGCAGAAAATGGTCAAACCCGCCACAGGTCACGAGCGACGCCGACGTGACCACCGCCCCGCGCACCTTGCTCCAGAGCTGGTTGCGCAGCAGGCTGCCAGGCTGCAGCGGGCAGGCGTGCGCGGTGAGCGTCACCAGCCCGTGGCTGATGCCCGCTTCAAGCCACTTGGCCAGCGGCGCCTGTCGGGGCTGGCCGGGTTCGCCAGACCCGGGTTCTTGCAGCCACAGCGTGGCGGTTTCTTGTGCGCTTTGCAGGCGCGGCGCCAGCACGCCCAGGCGGCTGTAGAGCTTGGCGCAGCGGGCGGCGTCGCCCGGGTTGTCGCGCGCGTTGGCCTTGAGCTGGGTGGCCAGCGCTTCAAACACCTTCAGCAGCGCGCTGGCGTTGGCTTGCAGCCGGGCCACGGTTTCCAGCCAATCGGGCGGCAGCGCGCCGCCTTCAAAGCGGTCCACCACCGGGGCGCCGCCGTCGGCAAAACCACCCTTGGCGGGTCCGCCGGCAAAGCCACCGCGCCCAGCCGCCCGCGCCGGGGCGCGGCCGGTCAGGGCCAGCCAGTCGGGGTTGTCGCCCATGCGTGCCATGGCCATGCGCGCCAGCTCGCCTTGCGCGGCTTTCAGCTCGCGCGCCAGCGTGGCCACGTCGGCGTTGGGCGTGTGCTGCAGCGCGCCGGCCACCTCGTCCACCGCGCGCGGCAGGCGGTCGAGCCATTGGGTGCGCATCAGGTCCATCGAGGCGGTGAACTGCCCCTGCGCCACCGCGCCCAGGTGGTGCGCCTCGTCAAACACCAGGTAGCAGTCTTCTGGCGCGGGCAGCGCGTGCAGGCCCAGCGTGGCCAGCAGCAGGTCGTGGTTCACCACAATCACCTGCGACTGCGCCAGCTTGGCCCGCGCCTGGTAGTAGCTGCAGCTGTTGTAGCTGGGGCAATGGCGCGCGGTGCAGCTGTGGCGCTCGGCCGCCACGGGGCTCCACACATCGCCCTCGGGCGGCTCGTCCAGGCGGTCGCGGTCGCCGTCCCAGGCGCCGCTGTCCAGCTGGTGCGTCCACTGCATATATTGCTTGGCGCGCTCGCCCCAGCGCTCGGCCATGCGGGCGCTGGCCGCCGCCTGCGCTACGGTGTGCGCCGCCACGCCCGCGGCCGATTCGTCGGCAGCCGCCGGCGCATCGTCGCTCTCAAACAGGTCGGCGCTGGCCGCGTCGCCGCCGCTCAGCTGGTCGAGCTTCAGGCGGCACACATAGCGCCCGCGCCCCTTGGCCAGCGAAAACGTGAACGGCTCGGGCAGCGCCGCCGCCAGCGCCGGCAGGTCTTTGGCAATCAGCTGCTCTTGCAGCGCCACTGTGGCGGTGGAAATGATCACGCGCTTTTGCTGCGCCAGCGCCAGCGGGATCACGGTCGACGCATACGCCGCCGACTTGCCCACACCCGTGCCGGCCTGCACCACGGCTATGCCGCGCTCGGGCAAACCGGCCTCGCCACTCACCGAGCCGTCGCCCAGGCTCACGCCGCTGAGCGTGTGGGCAATGAGTGCGGCCATTTCACGCTGCCCGGGCCGCGCCCGAAAGCCGCTGGCGTGCGACACCATGTGGTCAAACGCGGCCAGCGCCAGCGCCTCACGCGCCAGTGGGCCAGACGGCAGCGCCTCGGGCGTTTCAGAGTCAGCGGGGGTGGCGGTGGATTCAGGGGCTTGAGACATGCGGGGCTGACAACGGGGCGAACGAAAAGGCGAAACGCCGGACGGCGGGTCGAGCGCGCATTGTCCCAGACCCATGCCAGCGCTGCTCCCGGGAACGCCAGGTCAGCCCAAGGCTTCCAAACGCTGCGCGGTCAAATGAGCACCGTCCAGGTATTGGGCCAACACGGCCAGATCCGCCGCGGGCACACCCAAGCCCTGAAACACCGGTTTCCATTGCGCCACTTGCTGGCCAATGTTGGCGGCCATGCTGCGCGCAGCAGCGGCGCTGAGCCCAAACGCATGGGCTTCGGACAAGGCGTTGGCGAGGCTGGCCTCATGGCCTCGCTGGCCCACGCGCATCTGCTGGTAGCCCAGACCTTGCGCGGCGGGCAGCACGTCGAAGGCCGCAGACAAGGCATAAAAACCATCTGTACCGCGCACCAACGCATGGTTTTTTTCGTGGTCGTCCGTGTTGTCGATCAAGATATTGAACACCATGCGCCTGAACAGCTCCTGCTGCTGTGCGCGCACCTGCTCCGGGCGGCCCAGGCGCCGCAGCAACTGCGCCAGCTCGGGGTACCCCATGGGCTCACCCGCTGCACGCAGCGCCACAAAGGCCGACTGCACATGCAGGCGGCGAGCGCCCTCGCGGTCAAACCGGCGCACGGCCACTGCGTGCCCTTGCGGCAAAGGCAGCGCCCGGGTCTCGGCCGTTTGAATGCCGCACAGCTGGGCCAGTTGCATGCTGGCGTGCTCAATCAGCGGCGCGTCCAGCTCACCGCCGTCTGAAAACTTGACCACCCAGGCGTGTCCGTCCATGTGCATCAAAGACTTGGGCCGCGCCCCGCCCATGCTCACACCCGGCTGCAACAGGCGGCGCTGTTGTTCGTTGAGGGCGTCCCCCGCCATCACGCGCTGCACGGTGCGGTGCAAGTCGCTCAGCGCATCAAAGCTCGCCATCACCGCCGTGGGTGCGGGTTCATACACCCCGTCCTGCAACGAAACGCCCAAGGCCCCAAACCGGTCATCGCCCGCGAAATACAAATACTCGAGCAACGACAAGCGGGCGGGCCGCTCAAGGAGCCGAATCACGCGCTCGCCCCATTGGTCTGGCCGGGCGTCGTCCACCGCACCGGCAGCCGTGTCGCGCTCTGCGGACAGGTGCAAACCGGGCTGCAACGGCAGGTCTTCGCTCAAGGCAAAACCGTGCGGCCCCGCCAACCAGCCCGGTGCGTAGCTCAGACCCACCTTGCGGCGGTTGTCCTGCAAACTTAAGGTGCCGATGCGCTGCGGGGCCGCCGGGTTGGCCAGGTACCACAGGCTCATGCTGTCTTGGGCTTGGTACGGCATGCTCACACCACCTCTGCCGGTTTGCGCGACATGCGCCGCCCCCGCTGGCGCACGGCTTCAAGGTCTTGCTCCAGGGCATTCAGATCGTGCGCAGGCGCAGCCACTTCGGGCAAGGCGGCGTGGCGGCCCATGAGCCACAACGCCGTGGCGTACACCCCCATGCCCACCGAAGGGTCGCCTTTTTCCATGCGGATCAATGTGGGCACCGACACCGCCATGCGGCTGGCCCAGGCGCGCAGGCTTTCCCTGCGGCGCTGGCGGGCCAGCGCCAGGTTTTCACCCAGGTCGCGCAGCGCCTTGGCGGCCGACGCGGGCAGCTGTTCGGCCGCAGCAGATGGTTTTGGCATAACGCAAACTTTAACAGAATACGTTTTTTGTGTCGTTTTGATTTTTCAGAAAAACCATAAGGCCGAACCATGCGCATTCATAATGCACACACCCGCAGCCCCCTCCCGCATGACGCTCAACCCCCTCGTCCTCTCCCTCGCCCTGGCCGGCGTCGCCCTGCTGGGTGCACGCCAGCTGCTGCGCTGGGGCCTTGCCCCCACCGCCACTGTGGCCGGCACCCAGCCCGCCGAACTGGGCCTGAGCGCCCGCAGCATGCACCTGAACGGACCCAACGGCCTGCGCCTGTTTGCCTGGTACCTGCCGCCGCTGGCGCAGGACGGCGCGGCGCCCGCTGTGGCGCTCATGCACGGCTGGGGCGGCAACGCCAGCACCCTGCTGCCCGCCGCGCAGGCCCTGCACGCCGCCGGCTACGCCGTGCTGCTGCCCGAGTCGCGCAACCACGGCCGCAGCAGCCGGGACGACCACAGCTCCCTGCCCCGATTTGCCGACGACCTCGACCGCGCCCTCGACTGGCTCGCCCAGCAACCCGAAGTGGACGCGCAGCGCCTGGCCGCGCTCGGCCATTCGGTGGGGGGTGCGGCGGTGTTGCTGGTGGCCTCGCGCCGGCCGGGGCTGGCAGCGGCGGTGAGCGTGGGCGCCTTTGCCCACCCCGAACAGGTCATGCGGCGCTGGCTGGCCACCTACCGCGTGCCCTACTGGCCGCTGGGCTGGCTGGTCAACCGCTATGTGGAATGGGTCATCGGCACACGTTTTGATCGAATCGCCCCGCTGGCCACTCTGGCGCAAGCGCGCTGCCCGGTGTTGCTGCTGCACGGCGCACAAGACACCGCCGTGCCCCTGACCGACGCACAAACCCTCATCGCCCAGCGCGGTGATGCCAACGCCCGCTTGCTCACCCTGGACGGCACCCACGAAGCCTTTGCAGACCCGGCTGCCGCTGAACGGGTGGTGCTGGAGTTTCTAGCTGAAAAGACGGCAGCGTAACGATTCAACCATTGCACAGATGTAGCTCAAGAGCTACACTTTGCCGATGCAAGTGGAAAAGACCGACCAGTACCGCGACTGGATTGACGATCTGAAAGACCGAACCGGGCGGGCGAGGGTGCTCATGCGCGTTGATCGCTTGATCCATGGCAATGCGGGCTCTCACCGCCATTTGACGGAAGGCGTCTCGTAACTCAAGATCGATGTTGGTCCCGGCTACCGGGTGTACTACTCGCAACGCGGTAACAAGATCCTTTTGCTCATCGCAGGCGGCGACAAGTCAAGCCAGACCAAAGACATCGCGCTTGCTCTGGAACTCAACCGAAAATTTGTGGAGTCGTCATGACAAAAAATGCCACCAAAGCGCCTGTGAATCCAAAGACCTCGGCCTACGACGTATCCGAACACCTGCGCACACCCGAAGAGATGGCCGCCTACCTCGACGCGTGGTTGGATGAAGCACCGGAAGACGCCGCCGGCATTGCCCGCGCTTTGGGCGACATCGCGCGGGCAAAAGGTATGTCACAAGTAGCCAAAGACGCCGGCCTGAGCCGCGAGAGCCTTTACCGCGCCCTCAGTGCTGAGGGCAACCCCAGCTTCGCTACGGTGCTCAAGGTGGCCAAGGCTCTTGGCGTCAGGCTTCACGCACAGGCAGTGCCCACGGGCACTTGATCCAGCAGGCCGCTGCGCCAGACACCGCCCGCCGAAGCGCCGGGCCGGGCTCCCTTCCCCACTGTAGGAGGGCTGGGGTGGGGGCTCTCCCCGGTTGGCGGCTTCAGCGCGCCAACACCGACCCATTATGCCAACCAGCCGCCACGCCAGCACTGCCCGGGTGGCTACCGCCTTTCAAGCCAACAAATCAGCGCGGCACGCGGTGCAGCGCGCAAATCTTGTTGCCGTCGGGGTCGCGCAGGTAGGCCAGGTACATCTGCGCGCCGGGGGTGCCGCGCAGGCCCGGCGGGTCTTCGCAGGGGGTGCCGCCATGGGCTACACCGGCGGCGTGAAAGGCGTCGGCCTGCTCGGGCGAGTTCGCGTTAAAGCCAATGGTGCTGCCGTTGCCGTGGCATGCGCTCTCGCCGTTGATGGGCGTGGTGATGCCAAAGGTGCCGGTGGGGCTGCGGTAGAAAAAGCGGCTGCCGTTGGCCACGCCGGGGCCAATGCCCAGCGTGCCCAACACGGCGTCGTAAAACTGGCGGGATTTTTCGAGGTCGGCCGTGCCGACCATGACGTGACTGAACATGGCTCTGTCTCCTGTTGTTGGCCCACAGCGGGGCGGTGTGAAAAGGCGGCCCGATGTTACCCGCCAACCCCACGCACCTCCGGCCAGCCAGCGCCTTGTCCCCATAGCCCGGCGGCCTTGGCGGCCTCACTGCCCCTGGCCGAGGGCGAAGCCTTTCACGCCATCAAAGGTGCACAGGTTTTCGGTCTTGATCACGTCCACGCCGGCGTCGGTCAGCGCACCCAGCAGGGCCACAATGTCGCGCTGCGCCACCTCGCCGCCGTCGCTGGCCGCCACGAAACGGCAGCGCCAGTGGTCGGTGCAAAAGGTTTCGGGGAAGCCGCCCGGCCACACCTTCACACCCCGGTTGGTGATCATCTGCAACGCCAGCGCGGCGGTGTTGCTGGACTGAAGCTGCACGGCCAGGGCGTCGGCGCTCAGCGCCGACTGGTGCACAAACACGTCCACCCCCACCACCGCTTTGCGCGCCGCCGGTGCCCGCACATACAGGGGTTTGGCTGCCGTGCCCGGCGGCAGCGCAGCGGCCTGCTGGTAACGCACCGGCTTGAACTGCTGGGGCAAGCGCCCCAGGCGCTCAATGATCGCGTCGGCAAAGTCCATGCTGCCAAACGGCAGCGGCAGCCCGGTCTTGACCGCACCCGCTTCGCCGCCCTGCAAGTCGGCGGTGAACACGCCGTCTTCCAGCGTGCGCAGCCAGGCGTTGTGGATCTGGGCCGCCACCTCTGGCTGGCCAATATGCACCAGCATCATCACCGCGCCCAGCAGCAGACCGCTGGGGTTGGCAATGCCCTGGCCGGCAATGTCGGGCGCGCTGCCGTGGATGGCCTCAAACATCGCCACATGCTCGCCAATGTTGGCGCTGCCCGCCAGGCCCACGCCGCCGGTCATTTCGGCGGCAATGTCGCTGATGATGTCGCCATACAGGTTGGGCGTCACGATCACGTCAAACAGCTCGGGCCGCGTGGCCAGCCGCGCCGCACCAATGTCGATGATCATGTGATCGGTTTCTATTTCGGGGTATTCCACGCGAATTTCGTCGAACACCTGGTGAAACAGCCCGTCGGTCATCTTCATGATGTTGTCCTTGCTCATGCAAGTGACCTTTTTCCGGCCGTTCGCCCGCGCGTATTCAAACGCGTAGCGCACGATCTTTTCGCAGCCCGGGCGGGTGATGAGCTTCAGGCACTGGAACACCTCGTCGGTCTGGCGGTGCTCAATGCCCGCGTACAGGTCTTCCTCGTTTTCCCGCACGATCACCAGGTCCAGCTTGGGGTGCTTGGTGGCCACAAACGGCGCGTAACTCACGCAAGGCCGCACGTTGGCATACAGCGCCAGCGTCTTGCGGATGGTCACGTTCAGGCTCTTGTAGCCGCCACCGCTGGGCGTGGTGATGGGCGCCTTCAAAAACACCTTGGTGCGGCGCAAGCTGTCCCACGACTCGGGCGCAATGCCGCTGCTGTGGCCCGCCTGGTAAAGCCTTTCACCAATCTCGATGGTTTCGGGCGCAATGCGCGCGCCGGCGGCCATCAGCACCTTGAGCGTGGCGGCCATGATCTCCGGGCCAATGCCGTCGCCGTGCGCCACGGTGATCGGCACCAGCGTGTCGGCCGGTGTCTGCCCGGTGGTCTCGGCTTGGTTCAGCAGGTCTTGGGGGGTGTCGTTTTTCATGGTGTGTCCTGGGTTGTGCCCAGCGGCTGCTAGGGGGTAGACGCACTGTAGGCAAGATCACGCATTAAGAAAAATACTTTGTTTTCATTGAACACATAGACCAAAATCTATGTGTTCAACCCGCCGAACCACCCCGCTCCACCCGCCCCATGCCCACCGCCATCAAACGCCTGCTGCGCACCTCGCCCCAGCAACTGCGCGCCTTTGAAGCCACCGCCCGCCTCATGTCGGTGACCCAGGCCGCACGCGAACTGCATGTGAGCCAGCCCACCGTGAGCGTGCAGCTGCGCGAGCTGGCCGAGCTGGTGGGTGAACCGATGTTCGAGCCGCTGGGCCGGGGCATTCGCCTCACGCCGGCGGGCGAAGCGCTGCAAGCCACCGTGACCGACATCGCCGCCTGCTGGCAGCGCTTTGAAGACCGCCTGGGCGACCTGCACGGCCTGCTGCGCGGGCGCCTGCGCATCGCCGCGGTGACCACCGCCGAATACTTCGTGCCCGACCTGCTGGGCCCGTTTGCCGCGCTGCACCCCGGCGTTGAAATTGACCTGGCCGTGGAAAACCGCGACCGCGTCATCACCCGCCTGCACCGCCAGGCCGACGACCTGGCCGTGATGATGCTGCCCCCCGCCGAACTGCCGCTGCAAAGCCTGCCGTTTCTGGACAACCCGCTGATCGTCATCGCGCCCAGCAGCCACCCGCTGGCCCACAGCCCGCAACCCCTGCCCCTGAGCGCGCTGAGCCACGAACGCTGGCTCATGCGCGAAGCCGGCAGCGGCACCCGGCTGGTGGCCGAGCGCCACTTTGCCGACCACGGCTTCGCGCCCCGCATCGCCATGAGCCTGGGCAGCAACGAAGCCATCAAACACGCCGTGGGCGCCGGCCTGGGGCTGGCCGTGGTGTCGGCCCTGGCGGTGGAACCGGCCGGCGCGGCCTCAGCCACCGCCGCCGGCGCGCCCTGGGTGCGCCTGCCGGTCGAAGGCTTTCCCATCGAACGCCAGTGGTCGCTGGTGTGGCGCAGTGACGCGCCGCTGGCCGCGCCGGCCCGGCAACTGGTGGCCTACCTGCAAAGCGCGCAAGAGCCCTTGGACAAGCGCGCCGCCGGGCGGCAGCCGCACTGAGCGCTAAACGCCCGGCCAGCCGCCCCGTCGCGCAGGGGTGCCGCACGCGGGCCATGAGCGTCTGGTGGGGCATGTCCTGTTGCAGCGCGTTGGCCTGAAAGTCTCGCCAGTCGCCAGTCGCCCGACGACAGGCGGGTGCTCACCAGCTCACCAGCTCGCCTTGCAAGGCGGTGGCGCGCGCCGCCGCTTTGAACTTCGCCAGCTCGGCCTTGGTGGCGACCGACTTCAGCGCGCCCTTGTCGAAAGCGGCCATCAGTTCGAGTTCACAGGCATCAGTCTTGGACATGGGGTCGTCCTTTGTCAAATGGTCTATGGTGTCATTGCTGCGGCAGGGGGTTGTGATTTAGTCACCGCATCGAACATACGGGGCCGTCTGGCATGACTGGCTTACCATGCACTGCGTTTCCGCACGGTCGCGGAAAGAATCCAGGGAGGACCAAACATGAACACACTCAGCGTGCACCGCATCGAACCGCGCATCCAGCTAGTGCGCGGCGTCAAAGTCATCATCGACGCCGATCTGGCCGAACTCTATGGCGTGCCCACCAAAGCACTGAATCAAGCGGTCAAACGCAACGCCAGTCGCTTTCCGTCCGATTTTCTTTTCCAGCTAATTGAGGCTGAGAAAACGGAGGTGGTCACAAACTGTGACCACCTCGCCAAGCTCAAATTTTCCAAAACGCTGCCCCACGCCTTTACCGAACACGGCGCCATTCAGGCCGCCAACGTGCTGGCGTCGGCCCAAGCCGTTGAGATGGGCATCTATGTCGTGCGTGCTTTCGTCAAGCTGCGCGAAGCGGCCATTGAACACCGCGACCTCTCCAAAAGGCTTGATGCGCTGGAGGAGAAAACCGATGCGCTCGCGATGGACCATGACAGCTTTAGCCGCAACACCCGCCTCCAGCTCAGGCAGGTGCTCGACGCTCTGCGTGAACTGACCACGCCGCCCGAAACGCCCAAGCGGCCCATTGGTTTTGTGCCGCCCGAGGACAAGGGCGCCGTCAAGGCGCCCAAGGCCCAGCGCAAAGCCTAAGCGTCAGCAATTAGTCCCAGTTGAGCAGACCCGCAACGTTTCGCCTCAAGCCTCAATAGTGACCACCTCCCGGACCCACGTCAGCGGATTTCGAACAACGCGCTTGAGCGCAATATCTGGTCGAACTTTCTTCACACGAGAGGCGAATTTCTCGACCGTTTCCTGTGGTGTACTCACACCAAATATCACTGCGGCGACTGCACCTTGGATTTTGATTTTGCAGTTGGCTTGCCAATTGCCCTCAAACGGCGGAGCGGTCTGCAAGACGGACGAAATGCGCCACTCTTCCTCACCGCGCCATTCACGAGATTTCATGTAAAGCACTTGTGCAAAGGCCTCTTCGTTCCTATCGACCGGATTGATTTCCGGCACATCGTCCGAGTAGCGGACCGGGTGAAGAGCCCCAACGTGCCACAACTTGTCGCATCGATATTCAATGCAAATTCCCGCGTGATCTGCAGCATGGCCGTCTGCGTCTTTGTGCTTCGCGTAGTTGGCCCACATGGAAAAGTTTGTCGGACTGGTTGTAAAGCAGGCCACACGAAGGACGTGCATCAAACAGTGCCTCGTGTAGTGAAAAACGTGATCTGTGGGAACAAAATTGTTGTCCCGCAATTCTTGAAAGTTCTTCTGCGCGATCGCCATCACGGCCTCGTCAGACAAGAACGGCTGTGATTCACGAATTCCCCGCCAAAAGTACGCAACCATGTCCTCGCCGTTCCCTGCGAAGCGCAGGTGAAATCGGGCCTCATCTGGATCGTTCAAGTCCTTCAAAGCGGACAGGTAGATCCCGTCCTGAGCTATCTCGAAATCGATGAGTCGATCCAACGTGTCCGGCGCTACCGTCCTGTACCGGAACAGTGCAAATGGAAACTCCCCTTGATAGGTCAGGTACGACTTTTGATAGGTATTTCGCTCAGTCCACTGTGTCATTTTTTCCATATTTTTTTTCGAAAACCCTAGCCCGGCGCATCACCCGCGCCAGGCGCCGCCCACTTCGGTGTCCACCCGCTGCGCACGGCCCAGGGCTTCCAGCGTGTCCAAAATGCGGGGCAAGCCTTTCTTCCACGGGCCTTTGCCTTTGAAGCTGGCTTCAATGGCCGCCAGCGCCAGCGGGGCCGGGCTGGCGCCCAGCAGCTGCGCCACCGCGCGCACCTGCTCGGGCAGCGTGGGCGGCCAGGGCTGGGTAATTGTGGTGGTGGCGGCTGCGGGCGGGAGCGCTGCGGCGGGCTGGGCGCTGTCGTCAGCGCTCTCGCGGGTGTCTGCGCGGGTAGCTTCGGCGCGGGACTGTGCTTCGGCCTCGCTCTCCACACCGTCAATGCCCGCCTGCTCGCCGCCCTGTTCGGGCTGAGCCCCCTCCCGTTCGGGCTGAGCCTGGATCCCCGATCGCCCTGAGCCTGTCGAAGGGAGCCCTTGCGCCGTCTCGGCGGCCGCGCGCCGCGCCGGGTCTTGAAACTCGGGGCGCAGCCAGCGCACGGTGCCGGCCGCTTCTTCGGCGGCGCGTTTGGCGTTCAGCGCCACCAGCCGCTCCAGCAGGGTTTCGGTCCACGCGGCGCGAGCGGTTTCATCGGCCCACGGCACGGCGCCCAGGTCGCTCCAGCCGTAGGCCATCAACACCGCCGCGTCCAGCTCGTCGTGCAGGCTTTGCAACACGCTCACCAGGCCCTGCTCGTGCAGGGTTTTGTCCTTGGGCGTAAGCGGCTCGTGGCGGCGCAGTTTGTCGAGCACGTTGTACATGCCGGTGAGCGTGACGGATTCATGCGCCGCCTGGCGCGCCTTGCGGTGCGCGTCCAGCTGCTCGGCCAGGTGGCGGATGCGCTCGGTGAGTTCGGGGGTGAGGCCGGTGTCGTCGCTGGGGAAGGGGAAGGTTTCGAAGCAGCGGGACTTGACGTAAACGGAGTCGTTTCCCACGCCAAGCCAGCTGCCGGTCGCCAGCGCCCATGGAACATGAATCGCGCTCGAAAGCACGCCAAGTTGCCAAGCTTCGCTGAGCGCCACAGCGACTAACTTGTTGTCTGGCAACACGCTCGCGTCGAGGAACTGAAACATGCGATGCCTACTTGTCTCGACCGTAGCGATGTAGCGCGACATTCCGGCGAGTTGCAAACGCAGTTTGGGATTTGTCTCGCCGAACAACCACCAGTTTTCGCGGCGACTGACTCGGTTGTTCAAGTCACGCTCCGGTTTAACGCGTTCCACCAACCACTGGAACACCGCCGGAAAGCGCTCGCGCAGTTGCTCGGCGCTCAGGCCGAAGGCGTCGATCACCAACACATCGCGCGGCCTTGCGTTGAGGTCGCGGCCGTTGCGGTATTCGCGGATGAGGGGCACCTGGGCGGGCGAGCCCCCACCCCCGCCCTCCCCCAGCGGGGGAGGGAGCAAGGCAGCGGCTTCTTCGCGGGTGACGATAAAGCCCGCGCCGAATAGCTGCACGCCCCGGTTGCTCAGGTTCAAATTGGCTTGTAGCGGCTTGGCGCTCGCCACGTTGGCGCCGAGGCGCAGGTCTGCGTGCAACAGGCCGCGCTGTTCGTCCAGCATCACCGCCACTTCGCCGTCGCCGGTGGCGCGCTCTTCGCGCACGGTGAGCAAGCGCCCGGGCTCGGCTTCAGCAGGCTCGGCCCGCGCGGCGGGGCACTCGCCCACGCTCATGGCAATGCGCACATTGGCGTCGCCCGCGCCGTCCACCCACGGGTGGTCGGGCACGGCAAAGGCCAGGGTGAGCGGGTTTTTGGGCGCGCTCAGGTGCGCCTCGATCACGCGGCGGTTGAACGTCTGGCGCAGGCTGTTGGTGGTGATGAAGCCGAAGCGCCGGGCGCTGCCCGCCCGCACCTGAACTGCAGCGTGGTGCCACCAATACATCACAAAGTCCGCGCTCTCGGGCACCTCGGGCCAGGCGGCGCGCAGCGTTTGCGCATACCCGTCGCCCAGCGCGGCGCGCATGGCGCCCGCGCCAATGAACGGCGGGTTGCCCACAATGAAATCGGCCGCCGGCCACTCGGCGGGGCTCGGGTTCACATAGGCCCACTGCACCACCTGCGCCGCATCGTCGGGCACGGGCTCGCCGGTGACGGGGTGGGTTTTGAAGGTGGTGCCGTCCCAGCGGGTGATGGTGTTGCCCGCAGCGTCCAGCGCGGGTTCGGCGCGCTCAAAGGCCAGCACGGCGTCGCGGTGCTCGATGTTGCCGTAGTCGTGCACCACGGGCTCGGCCACGCTGGCCAGGCCGCGCGTGCGCACATGCCATTGCAGCCAGCCGATCCACAGCACCAGCTCGGCCAGGGCGGCGGCGCGCTGGTTCAGCTCTATACCGCGCAGCTGCTGCAGGGTGACGGTTTCGCCTTCCAGGCCCAGCTTGTCTTGCGTTTCGCCAAAGGCTTCGAGCTGGTTCATCACCTCGCCTTCCAGGCGCTTCAGGTGTTCCAGCGTCACATACAAAAAGTTGCCGCTGCCGCAGGCCGGGTCCAGCACGCGGGTGGTGCAGAGCTGGTGGTGAAAGCGGCGCAGTTCGGCGCGGGCTTCTTCCAGTTTGGCTTCGCGTTTTTTGCCGTCCAGCCCGTCGGCCTCGCGCGCCAGCACCACGGCGGCGGCCTGAGCGTTGGCCCAGTCGGCGCGCAGCGGCTCCACCACGGTGGGCAACACCAGCCGCTCCACATAGGCGCGCGGCGTGTAGTGGGCGCCCAGGGCGTGGCGTTCGGTGGGGTCGAGCGCGCGTTCCAGCAAGGTGCCAAAAATGGCGGGCTCCACTTCTTTCCAGTTGGCGCTGGCAGCGCGCAGCAGGCCGTCAATTTGCGTGGTGTTGAGCGGCAACACGTAGCCGTCCACCCCGGCGCCTTTGAAGAGCTTGCCGTTGAAGCGCAACACGTCTTGCGCAATGGCCGCGTTGAAGCCGCCCACGTCCATGCCCTGCCAAAACACCTTGAGCATTTGCGCCAGGGTGGCGGGCTGTTCGCGGTAGGTTTTGAGCAGGTGGGCAAAGCTGCCGGTGTCCGTGGCGCCGGGCTGCTGGTTGTCGGGGAGCAGGCCCACGTCTTCGGCAAACATGCTGAAGAGGCAGCGGGTGAGAAAGGCGGCCACGGGCTCGGGGCGGTGGCCGGCGGCTTCCAGGCTTTTGGCCAAGTTGGCCAGCTCGGCGGCCACGGCGCGCGTCACCTTGGCGCTGACGCGCGAAGGGTCGAGGCTGAGCGGGTCGGTCCACAGCGCTTTGAGCCGCGCGCGGATGGCGGGGTCGGCCAGCTGCGCCAGGCGGATGCGGTGGCTGCGCGGGTCGGGGTACGGCGTGTAGGTGGCGCCGCTGCGGGTGAATTCGGCGTAAAGCTCAATGACGTGGCCCACGTCGACCACCACCACAAAGGGCGGGCGGCCCTCGGCGGCCGGCAAGGCACGGGCGTAGTTTTCGGCCTGGGTGCGGGCTTTGAGCAGCGCGTCGTCAAAGGCTTTGGTCGGCGCTGCACCGGCTTGCTGGGCGGTGATGCCGGCCTTGAGTTTTTTGCTCTCCCACACAAAGTGGCCGCGCTTGTAGCAGTCCACCCGCCCGGCGCTGGTGGAGCCGTCGCCGTGCTGAAAGGTGATGGGCCGCTCAAACTGGTAATGCGGCTCGTGCGTGGGCGGGGCCACGCCCAGCAGCGCGCACAGCTCAATGACAAAGCTCTGCGAAGTGGCCAGCTCAGAAGCGGCCACGCCGTGCCAGCGCTGGATGAAGCCTGCAGCGGCCTCGGTGGCGGCAGCGGTGACAGCGCTGTCGTCGGTGGTGGGGGTCCCTGGGGGGTTTTTGTGGTGCATGGGCTCCGATGATAGAAGCCGGGCACGGTGGTTAGCCCTTGTCGGGGGCTGCGTTCAGCGGGTCAGTACTTTCAGCGCGTCCATACACAGCGCCAGCGCACCCAGCGCAAAGCCCAAAACACCCAGCACCAAACTCAAACCCGTGGCACCGCCACCCAAAGCCATCACGGTCAAACACAGGGTGAAGAGCGCCAGTTTGTACATAAGACCCATGGTATGCGATGACCATGAAAGTCGGAACGGAGCGGAGGTTTGGGCGCGGCCCCCATCCCAGCCTTCCCCCAGCGGGGGAAGGGGCAAGACGGGCTACGCGGAAATCAAGCGCCGGGTTTGCGTCGACGGGTGGACGGGGCCAGCGGCGGTGTGGCGGGTGCAGCTTTGGGCCAACGCGCTGCGGCCGACCCGTAGACCACGCCGTCTTCACGCTTGTCCACCGCGAGCACGAGCACGACGAGCTGGTGGTCTTCGACTGCATAAACCAAGCGCACGCCCTGCTTCAGCAGCTTGATCTTGTAGCAACCAGCCAGCGTGCCGTGCAGCTCACCGCCAGGAACATGAGGGTTGTCCAGCCGCTTGGCGAGCAGTTTCTTGAGTGGGGCTCGTACGGACCCGTCCAGCGCGTTCCATTCGGCCAGCGCTTCGGCTTTGAAGCGCAGCGTGTAGCGGTGGGTGGTGCAGCCCTCAGAGCTGGTCAAGGCTGACCTCGACCGATGGAGACTTGTCGGCCAGACGGGCCGCAGCTTTGCGGTAGAGATCGCTGTCGGCCAGCTCTTCCATCATGGCTTCAAACAGCTGGGGTTCGATCATGTAGAAGGCGGGTCGATTGTGGTTAAGCACTGCCACGGGGCGGTTGCGGGACTCGCGCAGGATGGCGGCCGGATTCTTTTTGAACTCGGACATGCTCACAGACAAATTGGCGTGGACGGATTCCATATTTAGCTCCAGTAATGACGCTAATTTTGGCGCTTAAAAAACACAGCGTCAACCGGGACGCAAAGCCAATACGGGTCGCTGCCTCAGCGCCCCAGCGTGGGCGAGGCCCATTGCTTTTGCTGGCGCTCGTCGCTGGCGGCTTCGGCTTCGATGCTGTCTTGGGGCAGTTGCTTCAGGCATTCGGCGTAGGCGGCGGGGTCGAGCGGTTGTGCTGGCGCTTTGGCAGCGGCGGTGGTTTGGGGCGAGCGGCCGTCCCACACAAAGCGGTTGCCGTGCTGCACCGGGTCGGGCTCGCAGTCGTCCTTGTAAAGCGGTGGGGCTTCAGCGGTGTAGGCGTCAAACACGATGGTTTTTTCAAACACCAGGGGCTTGCCGTTGGGGGTGGGTGGCAGCGGCGGCATGCGCTGCACGGCCTGGCGGGCGCGTTGTTCCACCGTGGGCGAGGTGGTCCACAGGGTGTCGAGCTGGGCGAGCTGGCCGCTGGGCGCGATTTCGATGCGAAAGCGCACGGCCCCTTGCTCGGGGCCTTCCAGGGCGGTGCCCATCATGCTGCGCACTTGCTGGCCCCAGTTGTGGCGGTAGCGCTTGGCGTTTTTGAGGGTGTAGGTGGCGGCCATGGCCCACTCTTCGGCGGTGGGTGCGGGCGGCGCGTCCATGTAAGCCTGGCCGGGTTGCGGGGTGGCCAGGTCGGGCGCGTTGGGGGCGGGCGGCTCTGGCTTGGCGGGGGTCGCCAGGTTGGGTGGGGTGGCTGGCGGCGTGGGCTTGGGCTCGGGCTCAGCCGGGGGCGGCTCGGCGGGCAGCATGTTGGCCAGAAAGACGAGGGTTTCTTGTGGGGGGTCCGGGCGGTCGGGCACGGAGGGGCCGGCTACCTGAATGAGCAGCCCTGCGGCGACGATGTGCAGCACCAGAGACAAGCCCAAGGCCCAGCGCTGGTGCTTGCGTTCGGGCGCGGGGGCGTCTGGGTCAGCCATGCAAGGGCGTGCGGTCACTGGCCGGCCCTGGGCTGTGCGGCGCGCAGGCATGTGAAGGGCGTTGGCCAAGCGCCGGTGCGGCGCAGCGTGGTGGGGACATAAAATGGCAACATTCTAACGATCATTGGATTGTATTCATGGATGAACGCGGCCTGAAAACAGCCTTGTACGAACAGGTGGCCCGGATCGGCAAAGCCTTGGCAAGCCCCAAGCGGCTGGAGCTGCTGGAGGCGTTGGCACAGAGCGAGCAAACCGTGGACGCGCTGGCGCAGCAGCTGGGCATGGACATCCGCCTGACGAGCGCCCACCTGAAGGCGCTGCGCGAGGCGCAGCTGGTGGAGGGCCGGCGCGAGGGCAAGTTTGTGGTGTACCGGCTCACGGGGGCCGATGTGGCGGTGCTGGGCGTGCAGTTGCGCGCGGTGGCCGAGGCGCATTTGCTGGAATTTCAACGCGCTTTTGCGCAGCTCGTGCAGGCGCCGGAGCAGATGGAACCGTTGGACCGCAAGGCCCTGATGGCACAGGCGCGGCGCGGCGAGGTGGTGGTGATTGACGTACGGCCCGCGCACGAATACGCCAGCGCCCACCTGCCGCATGCGCGCAGCGTGCCGCTGGACGAGTTGCGCCAGCGCCTGGCCGCGCTGCCCAAAGACCGCGAGATCGTGGCGTATTGCCGGGGGCCGTTTTGCCTGATGTCGGACGCGGCGGTGGAGCTGCTGCGCGCCGAGGGTTTCAGGGCCCGCAAGATGCTGGACGGCGTGAGCGAATGGCAGGCGGCCGGGCTGGCGCTGGCGGTTTGATGGACTTCATCGACTTGGGAGAAACCGGCATGGCATTTGAAACCTGGGTGATGGCCAACGAGCCGCTGATCCGCATGGGGTTTTTTGTGGGGGTGTTTGCGTTGGTGGCGTTGTGGGAAACAGCGTCGCCACGCCGCGCCCTGCTGCTGAGCCGCAGGCAGCGCTGGACGGCCAACCTGGGGCTGGTGCTGCTGAACACGGTGGTGGTGCGCCTGATGTTCCCGCTGGCAGCGGTGGGCGTGGCGGCGCTGGCGGCCGAGCGGGGCTGGGGCTTGCTCAATCTGTACGCCGTGCCGCTCTGGCTGGCCGTGCCGCTGGCGGTGGCGGCGATGGACTTTGCGATCTGGCTGCAACACGTGATGGTGCACGCCGTGCCCGCGCTGTGGCGGCTGCACCGGGTGCACCACGCCGATGTGGACTACGACCTGACCACCGGGGCGCGCTTTCACCCGCTGGAGATCGTGCTGTCGATGGGCATCAAGTTCGCCACCATCGTGCTGCTGGGGGCGCCGGTGTTGGCGGTGCTGGTGTTTGAGGTGCTGCTCAGCGCCTGTGCCATGTTCAACCACGGCAACATCCGGCTGCCCACGCGGGTGGACCGGGTGTTGCGCTGGTTTCTGGTGACACCGGACATGCACCGCGTGCACCATTCGGTGGAAGACGACGAGAGCAACAGCAATTTTGGCTTCAACCTGACCTGGTGGGACCGGTTGTTGGGCACCTACCGCGAGCAGCCGCGCGCAGGCCAGCTGGGCATGACCATCGGCATTCATGACCACACCGACCCGCACGAGGTGGCGCGTCTGCCGGGCCTGCTGAGCTTGCCCTTCAAGGGGCCGGTTACCGACTACGCCGTCAACCGCCGCCAATACGGTCCCAAAGCGGCACCAGACGCCTCCGCGCCCACAGCCCCACCCCGGCAAAAAACGCCATGAAGCGGAAGCCGACCCGCGCGTGTTGAGACAGAAACGCGTCGAAGCTGCACCGCTCGACCGCGTGCGTGATGTCCGCGCCGGGGATGTCGTAGGGCGTGGCGCCCGTTCCAGCAGCAAACCTCAGCACACCGGCTGCCGGCGCCTACAAAAATCCAGCGGCCGGGTTGATGATGCCGCTGATGAGCCACAGGCAGGCGATGCGGTCGATCTTCGGGCGTTTGCGGGTGATCCATTTCATGGTGCGGCTCCTTTGGATTGGGTCGGGCGGCCATCGGCCTGCCAGCTGTGAATGCCGCCGCGCAGGTAGCGCGCGTCCATGCCGGCCGCGCGCAGGCGCAGCGCTGTGGCACGGCTCACCTCGTGTCCATGGACGCAGTAGACGATCACGGCGCGGTCGGTCGGCAGCTCGGCGGCCCAGGTGCCCACGGCGGTAGGGTCGCGCCAGCGGGCGCCGGGGATCACCGTGCCCGCCTGCTCGTACACGCCGGCTCGGCGCACATCGATCATCACCGCGTCACCCACCGCGTCGGAGGTCACGCTGTGAGCCTCGCTCGAGGCGTGCACCGCCAGCTGGTAGCGCGCGTACACCAACGCCCAGTCGATCTGGGTCATGAAGGCTTCGACCTGGGCCGCTGCGTCTGGCGAGGGCTTGGGATCGTCCATCTCCAGCATCAGGATCGGCGAGCCCTCCTGCGCTGGCGTTTTGTCCGTCACCCACCAATTGATCAGCGTGCCATCGCATGGCTGAAATACCAGCTGCATCTTGCCAGCCCTGCCCGCAGAGCCCTTGGCGCCAGCCGCAAATGCCTCGCGCCATCTTTGGACGCTACCGAAGTTGGCGCTCAGGGCCAGGGTGCATGCGGGTTCCATGGAAGCTCCTTGGGTGAATCAAGAAAACAAATGGCTGGCTGCAAGCCCGGTCACCGCACAGGCGCCGAGGAGCTGCAGTACACCCACCTTGTAGCGAAACAAGGCCACCGCAGCGCTCGCGGCGATGGCGGCGGACACGGCATCGAAGCGCCCGTTAAAGCCCTGCGGCCACAGCACGTGGTACGCGAAGAACATGGCGAGGTTCAGGATCACGCCGACCACCGCGGCGGTGATGGCCGAGAGCGGCGCGGTGAAGCCCAGCTTGCCGTGGGTGGCCTCGACCACCGGGCCGCCCACCAGGATGAACACGAACGACGGCAGGAAGGTGAAAAACGTCACCACCGTGGCGGCCAGCGCACCACCGAGGAACAGCGCATCGGGCCCGAGCACTTCTTTGAGCCAGCCGCCCACGAAGCCCACAAAGGCCACCACCATGATGAGCGGGCCGGGGGTGGTCTCGCCCAGTGCCAGGCCGTCGATCATCTGCGGGCCGCTGAGCCACTGGTGGGTCTCGACCGCACCCTGGTACACGTAGGGCAGCACGGCGTAGGCGCCGCCGAAGGTGAGCAACGCGGCCTTGGTGAAGAACCAGCCCATGAGCGTGAGCGTGCCTTGCAGGCCGTTGACGGCCACCAGCAGCGCCATGGCCAGCAGCCACAGCCCCAGGCCGACCGCGAGCACCTTGGCCAGGTGGCTGCGCGAGAAACGGGCGTGGGCCGGCGTGGGCGTGTGGTCGTCGATCAAGGCTGGTCCATAGCCTTGTTTGGCACTGCCATGCCCGCCACCCAGGGCAAACACGGCCGGCCAGCGCTGAGCGCCGTAGTGACCGATGAGCGCTGCGGCCAGCACGATGGCGGGGAACGGTGTGTCGAACGCAAAGATGGCTACGAACGACGCGGCAGCGATGCCCCACATCCAGCGGTTCTTAAGCGCCCGCGTGCCGATGCGGTGGGCGGCGTGCAGCACCAGGGCGGTCACGGCCGGCTTGAGCCCGTAAAAGAGCCCGGCCACCAGCGGCACGTCGCCAAAGCGCAGGTAGATCCAGCTCAGGGCGATCAGGATGAACAGCGAGGGCAGCACAAACAGCGCGCCGGCCACGATGCCGCCCCAGGTGCGGTGCAACAGCCAGCCGATGTAGATGGCGAGTTGCTGCGCCTCGGGGCCGGGCAGCAACATGCAGTAGTTCAGCGCGTGCAGGAAACGCTGCTCGCTGATCCAGCGGCGGCGCTCCACCAGCTCGGTGTGCATGATCGCAATCTGCCCGGCCGGGCCGCCGAAACTGATGAAGCCGAGCTTGAGCCAGAAGCGGAAGGCCTCAGCGAAGCTGACGGCGGCGGGTGCGGCCAGCGCTTCGATGCCCGCTTGGGCGGGTGGGGTTGTGGGGGTCATGGTGCGGTTACCGTCGAAGGCGAAGGCGCGGCGTACAAGGCATCGAACACGGCAGCTGCGGCGGCGACCAGCGCGTCGTCGTCGGCGTGCAGTTCGCGCAAGCCGCCCAGCACACCTTCCAGACCCGGCGCCTCCGGCACCGGAATTCCGCCCGCGTCCAGGTAGTGCACGGCGCCGGCGATGCGCTGCAGGCGGGCGTCCGCATCGAGGCCGAAGGCGGCGATCAGCACCTCGAAGCTGACGCGTGCGCCCACGTGGGTGAAGCGGGCGCCGTCGAAGTCGAAGCCCAGCGCACCGCGCGGCGCGGGCGTGCTGCCCGCCGGGTCGGGCAGCCAGACGAAACGGGCCTGCGGATCGATGAATCGCCGGATCAGCCAGGCGCAGGCGAGCCGGTCCACCCAGGGCCGGGCGCGGGTGGCCCAGCGCTTGCCCTGGAACTTGCGCCGGTCGAGCCGCTCGATGCCGTGGTCGCGCTGGGCCTGGGGCTCACCGCGCGAGAACCGCGCGTCCAGCGCGAGCCGCAGCGCATCCAGCTCGGACTGGGCCTGTCCGGCGGCCGCGCCGGGGTAGTAGTCAATCCGGCGCAGCGCTTGCAGCGCCTCGGCCACCGCGCGGCCACGCCGGCGCGCCTCGGTTTCGCTCAGCGCGGGCAGCTCCTCCTGCAGCGCGGTGGCGGTGTCGCGCCACAAGGCATAAACCTCGGTGCGGTCGAACAGCGCCAACAACTCGTCGCGCTGAGCATCGCCTTGCGGCGAGAGCGACAGCACCATGGCCGAGCCGCCGTGTTCGCGCACCTCGGCGGCGAGCGGCTCAAACAGCGCCGCGTGTTCTGCAGGGAGCAGGTAGGCACCGTCGCGCAAAGCACCGCAGCCCAGGTTCTTGAGCGCACGCCAGACGCGCACGCGCACCGCGTTGGGCTGGGTCGGAAGGGTGAGGATAAGGATGGCCAGCATGGA
The DNA here is from genome assembly GCF_055702805.1 of Hydrogenophaga sp. LT287. NCBI lineage: Bacteria > Pseudomonadati > Pseudomonadota > Betaproteobacteria > Burkholderiales > Comamonadaceae > Hydrogenophaga > Hydrogenophaga sp. LT287. The sequence goes on from NZ_JBVPZC010000010.1 coordinate 93,577, forward strand.
TTGAAATATATATCACAAAAAAAGTAACGTATATATTAATACCTCAGGCAAGAGAAAAGCACTGAAGCTACGGTGTCACTCGCACCGCCGCCCCCGGAGGGACTCGCGCGAAGCGCGGCGGGTGTATTTCTCTCAATGCCGGTGCGTGTGGTGCACATCGGGCATGTGCGGGTGGCTGTGGCGCAGCGGGCTGTGGTGGTGCGGGTGGCTGTGTGGGCCGGTGGGCATGGGGCTGTGGCGGTGCAGGTGGTGGCCGTCGTCGTGGGCGTGGGCGTGCTCGTGGTCGAGCGCTTCGTGGCTGTGTTCGTGGGCGTGGTTTTCAGCCAGGTGAATCAGCACACCGGCCACCATGAGCGCGCCGCCGGCCAGCAGCAAAACACTGGCCGAGCGCTCGCCCAGCGCAAACGCACCCAGCGCGCCGATAAAGGGCGCAAAGGCAAACACCGAGCCGGTGCGCGCGGCGCCAAAGCTGCGCTGCGCCAGCAAATAAAAACGCAGGCTCAGCCCGTAGCCGGTGGCGCCCACGGCCAGCAGCGCCAGCGCGGCGGGCCATGCGGGCCGTGGCTCGCCCCAGGCGAGTGCGATGGCGGTGGTGACGCTGGCACCCAGCGCGGCTTTGACGAGCACCACCTGGCCGGGGTCGCGCTCGGCCACGCCGCGCGAAAGCGTGTTGTCCACGCCCCAGGCCACGGTGGCCACCGCCACAGCCAGCAGCCCGAGCAACTGCACCTGGCCGGTGAGGCCCTGGTCCAGCACCAGCAGCGCGCCACCGGCCAGCAGCAGGGCCACGGCGGTTTTGACCCGCCCGTCGAGCACCTCGCCATACCAGCGCCAGGCCAGCACGGCGGTGAACACCGCTTCAAGCGTGAGCAGCAGCGAGGCGCTGGCGCCGCTGGTGCGCTGCAAGCCCCAGGCCAGCGCCACCGGCCCCACGACGGCCCCGGTGGCGACCATGGCGAGCAGGCGCGGCATGTCGCTGCGGCGCAGTGGCGCTTCAACCGCCGCACCCCGGCGCAGCCACAGGGCCACCAGCGCGGCGCCGGCGTAGAGCAAAGCCGCCGTGCTGAATGGGCCGAGCCCTTGGCCGAAGCGCTGCACCAGCGGCGTGCTGAGGCCAAACAGGGCGGCAGCCAGCAACGCCAGCGCGCCGCCGCGCAGGGCGGGCGAGACCGTGGTGCTCATGGCGATGGATGGCTTGCGGCGCGGAGGCCTGTCATGGCGAGTCCTTTAGGGGATGTCGGATGAGGCCATCACTTGCCTGCACGGGGCCAGCGTGGATGGTGGTCATCGACCACAAAGGGGTGCGCATGACGCATCCCGTTTTGGCTGGCGAGGGCACCTTGCGTGTGGGCATGCCCGATGGGCAATTCGGGGTGGTCGTGCTCGAGGACCTCCGGGTCTTGGGAAGGCCAGACCATCGAAGTGACCCAGAGGCTCAAGGCGCCCGCGCAGCCCAGGACCGCAAAGGTCGCCGGCATGCCGTAACGCGAACCGAGCCAGCCCGCCAAGGGATAAAACAACAACCAGCAGGCGTGCGACAGGGCGAACTGCGCGGCGAACAACGCAGGACGATCCTCCGGATGCGAGGATCGTCGCAACAGGCGCCCGGAGGGTGTCTGGGCGGTGGCGTAACCCAGACCAAGGGCAAACCACAGCGTCATCAGCGACACCGGTCCCACCACCCAGGCGCCGGCGAACAGGCCCGCCACCATCAACCCGATGCCGCCGAGCATCACGCGTCGATCAGCCAGTTTCTCCAGCAGACGCGGCAGCACCAGTGCCGCCACCATGGAGCCGGCACCAAAACTGGCCAGCGCCTGAGCCACCGCGATCTGGGTGAGGCCCATACCGGCCTGGACGATGACCACCGTATTGACAAACACCATGGAGCCGGCCGCAGCCACGGCCGCGCTGACGGCCAGCAGACCACGCAACCGGGGGGTAGCCAGGTAGATGCGCAGCCCGCGCGTGGTGCGGTCGTAGATGCCGCGGCGCGGCGGTGCCGGATGCGCTGGCAGCACCACCGACACCACCAACGCTGCCGAGGCCAGGAACCCCAGCACCGTGCCGGCGAACAGATCGTGAAAACCCATCACCGTGAGCAAAGCCGCTGCCAGCATGGGACTGACCAGGCTCTCCATGTCGTACGCCAGGCGGGAGAGCGACAAGGCCTTGGTGTAGTCCTTCTCATCCGGCAGCACGTCGGGGATGGTGGCCTGGAAGGTGGGCGTGAAGGCGGCCGAAGCTGCCTGCAACACAAAGATCAGCACATAGACCTCCCAGATCTGGCTGACAAACGGCAACAGCAGGGCCACGGCCGCCCGAACCAGGTCCAGCGTGACGAGCATGGTGCGCCGGGGCAGGCGCTCGGCAAAAGCCGCTGCGACCGGTGCCACGCCGACGTACGCGATCATCTTGATGGCCAGCGCCGTGCCCAGCACCATGCCCGCGTTGTCGCCAGCCAGGTCGAAGGCCAGCAGCCCGAGTGCCACGGTGGCCAGCCCGGTTCCGATCAAAGCAATCACCTGTGCGGCGAACAGATGGCGGTAGGTGCGGTGGGAAAGAATGTCCAGCATGTCGGGTCTCGGGGTTGAAGCTTTCGGAGGCCGCAGGAGCCGCAGGAGCCCCAGGCTCAGAGGTAGCGGGTGATTTCCCTGAATTCGTCCAGGGAATCGCGCTGTCCGGCGCCCAGAGGGCCCACGAGGTCTTCGAGGCAGTGATCCAGATGGTCCCGGATCAGGGCCTTCTTGGCTTGCTGAATCGCTTTCTCCACCGCCTGCAACTGCTGCGCAACCTCCAGGCAGGTGCGCCCGTGCCCGAGCATGTCGATGGTGCTGCTCAGGTGTCCGCTGGCCCGGCGCAGGCGTTTGATGATGGCGGGATGGGAGGCATGTGTGTGCGCTTGTGTCATGGCTGTTCGTATCCCCTCGGGGAGGTTACTATAATCGACCCCTTGCTCTTGAAACGAACACACCCCATGACCCGGCCCTGCCCCCCTTCCTTGCGCCCCGACAGGGCTGTGCTGGGCGTGCGGTGGCTGGTTCTGGTGGTGATCCTGTTCGGAACCGTCTTGTCGTCCATCGGGGGCACGAACTCCCACGGCCTCGCTGTCATCGCAGCACCGTCCCACGGCGCTGCGCTTTCCCCTGACGGTTCGCACGAACATGGACATGCGCACGACGATGAAGCGGGTGAAGTCGGCGACTTGGCCATGGTGACATCGAACGCAGCGGCCGACCACCCCCACCATGCGGCAGATCACTCGCACGACAAGGCGCACGCCCTGCCCGCCACCTGGCGCTCGGCAGCACCGCAGATCCCCGGGTGGTTCGGGCACGTGCGGCCATGGATTGAAATGGTGCAGGCATCCAGGCTGGAACGCCCACCCATGGGCTGAGACGCTTCCCGCCTTCGCGCTGCGCCACGCAGTGCGCCCCTTCTTTCAGACCATCGGAGTCTTTATGCACAGCCTTGTTCATGACAGGCTGCCGGGTTCGCCATGGGCGACTTGGCAATCCCGTCTGCTTCTACTTTCAGCCTTCTTCATCTGCCTTTTATTGGGCAGCACAGAGGCCTTTGCCCACGCCGTCACGGCGGGCGACAAGGGCTACATCCAGGAAATTTCGGGCGTCAATCTCCTGCCCTTCATGTACCTGGGTGCCAAACACATGATGACGGGCTACGACCACATCCTGTTCCTGTTCGGCGTGATCTTTTTCCTCTACCGACTGCAACACATAGCCATCTATGTGAGCCTGTTTGCGTTGGGTCACTCCACCACCATGATCCTGGGCGTGTACTTCAACGTCGGGATCAACAGCTACCTGATCGACGCGATCATCGGTCTGTCCGTCGTCTACAAGGCCTTGGACAACATCGGTGCTTTCCAGCGCTGGCTGGGGTTCCAGCCCAACACCAAGATCGCCACCCTGGTGTTTGGCCTGTTCCACGGCTTTGGCCTGGCGACCAAGATCATTGAGTACGAGATCTCTCCGGACGGATTGGTGCCCAACCTGCTGGCCTTCAACGTGGGCGTGGAAATCGGCCAGTTGCTGGCCCTGGCGGTCATCCTGATCGGCATGAGCTACTGGCGCCGCACCCCCAGCTTTGGGCGCAACGCCTACACCGCCAACGTCGCCATGATGAGCGCCGGCTTCATTCTCGTGGGCATGCAGCTCACCGGCTATTTCGTGTCTTGAACACCCAAGGAATATTCAACATGTACAACAGCGATACCCCCCTCCGCGCCGAACTGCCTTCTTCCAGGCAACTGGTGCGGTCCACCATCCTGGCCGCCGTCTCTGCGGTGGTGCTCCTGGTTGCCGTCGTGCTGCCGGCCGAATACGGCATTGATCCCACCGGCATCGGTCGCGTCCTGCGGATGACCGAAATGGGTGACATCAAGCAACAACTGGCTGCGGAGGCCGCTGCCGATGCGGCCACCACCGCCCCGGCGGCACCGGCACAGGCCACCAGCCCGACGCCGGCCATGGCCTCGGCCAATGCGGCGCCACCACCAGCGGCCGCTGTGGTGGCGGCTGCACCCAAGGTGCAATGGCGCGATGAAATCCCCTTCACGCTGACCCCGGGTGAGGGCACGGAAATCAAGCTCAAGATGGCCGAAGGCGGCAAGGTGCAGTATTCATGGGTCGTCGAAGGCGGCTCGGTCAATTTCGATACCCATGGGGATGCGCCGGGCAAGTCGATCAGCTATGAAAAAGGCCGCAGGGTGGCCTCCGACGAAGGTGTTCTGGTGGCGGCGTTCACGGGCAATCACGGCTGGTTCTGGCGCAACCGGGGCCAAACCAACGTGAAAGTCATCCTGAGCACAAGCGGCGATTACACCGACATCAAACAAGTCAAGTGATCTAGAAGCAGACCTGCGTTGCAACTGCATCTCTCCCAGCACGTGGACGGCATGCAATGCAGGTCGCGATCAGACGCAAAAGACGCCTGGGTGCACTGCGCAAGGCAGCCATGCGTCAGAATGCATTCGATGAACTGCCGCGCCCCACCCAACTGGGGGCACAGAGGGCGATCGATGTGCTCAAAAGGATTTGTCCGTGTCTTTACCCACTGATCAAACCATCTTCCTCAAAAGCTGGCTCAAGCGGCCCATGAGAATCGGCGCCATAGCCCCATCCAGCAACACCTTGGCGCGCCTGATCACCCGCGACATCTTGCCCGACGGAGGACCTGTCATCGAACTGGGCCCGGGAACCGGGGCTTTCACCCGATGCATTCTCTCAAAAGGCCTGCCCGAGTCCGACCTGACGTTGATCGAGAACAATCCGGACTTCGCGGCCTTGCTGCGCCAACGCTTTCCCGGGGCGCACCTGCTTGAAATGGATGTATCTCGAATGCGCCCGTGGGACCCCGCTTGGAAGACGATGCAGGCGCAAGCCGTGATATCGGGCCTGCCCCTGTTGAACATGGGTGTGCGCACGCAATGGAACGTGCTGGGTGCCTGCATGCAGAGCCTGCGCCCCGGGGCGGCGCTTTACCAGTTCACGTACTTGACCAAGTGCCCCATTGCACCCGAGATTCTTGCCCGGATGGGCTTGAGAGCTGAACGCATCGGCCGCTCGATTCTCAACCTGCCGCCCGCCGCTGTGTTTCGAATCTCTCGAGCCTGAGGTGAACAAAACGAGGTCATCGGTGGGCGCCGCGGTGGCTCGCCGGCAGCGACAGATTCGGTTTATTGGGACGCTCACCCGCGACGGGTCAGGGTATTTTTTGATTTGACCCAAACAGCTTCATGCCGTGTCCTGCGGCCAATGGGGTGGGCCGTTGGGTAACCGTACGGTGTGCCGCAAGGTGCTTCATGGCTGGATGCTGCACTTGAATATAAGTAATTGTTGAATTACATTCAGTGTCATGCCCAACAAACAACCCACACAAACCCGCCAAGCCGCGTTGGTGGCGGCCGCGCTGGCGCTGGCAGCCGAGCGCAGCCCGGCCGCCGTGACCACCGCCGACCTGGCGCAGGCCGTGGGGATCACGCAGGGCGCGGTGTTTCGCCACTTTGAGAACAAAGAGGCGATCTGGCTGGCGGTGATCGATTTCGCGCACCAAGACCTGCTGGCCCGCCTGAACGCAGCGGCCGCCACGCAAGCGCTGCCGCTGGCGGCGCTGCGCGCGGTGTTTCTCGCGCATGTGGACTTTGTGGTGGAGCAGCCCGGCGTGCCGCGGGTGATCTTCCAGGAGCTGCAGCACCCCGAAGACACGCCGCTGAAGGCGCGCGTACGCGGGCTGATGCAGGCCTACCGCACGCTGATCACCGGCTTGCTGCAGCGGGCGCAGGCCACCAGGCAACTGGCGCCAGGCACCGACCTGCAGGCGGCGGCGGTGCTGTTTGTCGGCTCGGTGCAGGGGCTGGTGATGCAGTCGCTGCTGAGCGGCCAGGTGGGAGCCATGGCGGCGCAGGCGCCTGCCGTGTTTGACCTTCTTCAACAAGCGATTGCCGCGCAAACCACGCGCCCCCAGGAGACCACCGCATGACGATGAACCCTCAAAACACCCGTCGCCTGCTGCTGGGTGGCCTGGCGCTGGCACTGCTGGCCGCACTGGCTTTTGTGGCGCTGCGCACCGGGCCGCTGGCACCGGTAAAGGTGCAGGTCACACAGGTGAAAAAAGGCAGCGTGAGCCCCGAGATTTTTGGCATTGGTCAGGTGGAGGCACAGCGCAGCTGGATGGTCGGGCCCACCGTGGCCGGTCGGGTGCGTGCGGTGCAGGTGGACGTGGGCGATACCGTGCAGCCGGGCCAGCCGCTGGCCGAGATGGACCCGGTGGATCTGGACCAGCGGCTGGCGGCGCTGGACGCCACGCTCGCCCGCGCGCAGAGCACGCAGCAAGCGGCGGACGCGCAGGTGGCCGACGCGCAGGCGCGGCGCGCACTGGCGGCAGCGAACCTGAAACGCAACCAGGACCTGGCGAACCAGAACTTCATCAGCGCTGGCGCGCTGGAGGCGCGCACGCAAGAAGTGGCTTCGGCCCAGGCGGGCGTGCAGGCGGCTCAGGCGAACCTGGGCGGCACGGCGCAGGACATCACGCGGCTGCGCGCCGAGCGCGCGGCGCTGGCGCAGCAGCGCGGCAACCTGAGGCTGGTGGCGCCTGCAGTGGCGGTGGTGACGGGCCGCGACGCCGAGGCCGGCAGCACGGTGGTGGCGGGCCAGGCGGTGCTGCGGCTGATCGACCCGGCCAGCCTGTGGGTGAAGTTGAGGGTGGACCAGGGCCGATCGGCCGGGTTGGCGCCAGGGCTGGTGGCGCGCATCGCGCTGCGCTCGCGCCCGGGCGAGGTGTTCGCCGGCAAGGTGGCGCGGGTGGAAGCGCTGGCCGACAGCGTGACCGAAGAGCGGCTGGCAATGGTGGCGTTTGACACGCTGCCTGCCGGGGTTTCCGTGGGTGAGATGGCCGAGGTGACGCTGGCGCTGCCGGCCACCGCCGAGAGCCTGCTGCTGCCCAACGCAGCGGTGGTGCAGCACGAGGGCAAGACCGGCGTGTGGCGGCTGAAGGACGGCGGGCTGGCGTTTGTGCCGGTGACGCTGGGCGTGCAGGGGCTGGATGGCTCGGTGCAGGTGCTGGGTCCAACAGAAGGTGGCCTGAACGAAGGCGATACCGTGGTGCTGTACAGCCAGACCGCGCTGAGAGCCAGCGCCCGCATTGCGGTGGTCGACCAACTGGTGCCCGCCGGAGGCGCCAAGTGATCAGCCTGGCCGGGCGCGACATCCTGCACGGCTGGAGCAAGTACGTGCTGACCGGGCTCGGCCTGGGTCTGCTGATTGGTGTGACGCTGACCATGGCCGGCGTGTACCGCGGCATGGTGGACGACGCGCACGCGCTGCTGGCCAACAGCCGCGCCGACCTGTGGGTGGTGCAGAAAGACACGCAGGGGCCTTACGCCGAGTCGTCGAGCATCAAGGACGATGTGGTGCGCAGCGTACGCGGCATGCCCGGTGTGGCCGCAGCGGCCAACGTGACCTACCTCACCATGCAAGTGGCCCACAAGGGCCGCGAAAACCGTGTGATGGTGGTCGGCATGGAGCCCGGAATGCCGGGCGCGCCGGGCTACCTGGTGGCGGGCCGGCACCACACCCGCAACCACTACGAAGCAGTGGCCGACGTGAAAACCGGCTTTGCGCTGGGCGACCAGGTGCGCATCCGCCGGCACGACTACACGGTGGTGGGGCTGACGCGGCGCATGGTGTCGTCGGGCGGCGACCCGATGCTGTTCGTGCCGCTGAAGGACGCGCAGGAAACGCAGTTTTTGAAAGACAACGACGCCATCGTGAACGATCGCGCGCGCACCGCGGCCAACCCGGCCTTCAACCGCCCGGGCAGCCCCGGACTGCTGGAAGCGGTGCAAGCCCTGCAGACCAGCAGCCGAAGCGTGAACGCGGTGCTGGTGCAGATCGCACCGGGCTTCACGCCCGAGCACGTGGCCGAACCGATCCGGCGCTGGAAGCACCTGAGCGTGTACACCCGCGACGGCATGGAAGACATCCTGATCGTCAAGCTGATCGCCAACTCGGCCAAGCAGATCGGCATGTTCCTGGTGATTCTGGCCATCGTGAGCGCGGCGATCGTGGCCTTCATCATCTACACCATGACCATGGGCAAGCTGCGCGAGATTGCGGTGCTCAAGCTCATCGGCACGCGCGACCGCACCATCGCCGGCATGATCCTGCAGCAGGCGCTGGGCCTGGGCCTGATCGGCTTTGCGGTGGGCAAGGTGGCGGCCACGGTGTGGGGGCCGGCGTTTCCGAAATACGTGTTGCTGCTGCCGGGCGACGCTGTGACCGGCCTGGTGGTGACGCTGCTGATATGCGCGCTGGCCAGCACGCTGGCGATTCGTGTGGCGCTGAAGGTGGACCCGGGCGCGGCGATCGGATGAACCACCCCCCGTTCGGGCTGAGCCTGTCGAAGCCCCGTTTTCCGATCATCCTGAGCATGTCGAAGGACAAGCTCAGGACGAACGGATTCTTTTGAGCAACCAAACGAAGCCATGAACACCCCTACCCAAGGCGGCATCCTCATTGAAGGCCTGCGCAAGGTCTACGGCAGCGGCGACACCGCCGTGGAAGCGCTCAAAAACGTGAACATGCAGGTGGCCCCCGGCGAGGTGGTGGGCCTGGTGGGGCCGTCGGGCTCGGGCAAGAGCACGCTGCTGAAATGCCTGGGCGCCATCATCGAACCCACCAGCGGCCGCATGACGCTGGGCAACGACGTGATTTACGACAACGGCTGGATCGCGCGCGACCTGCGCGCGCTGCGGCGCGACCGCATCGGATTCGTGTTCCAGGCGCCCTACCTCATTCCGTTTCTGGACGTGACCGACAACGTGGCCCTGCTGCCCATGCTGGCGGGCATGTCCAATGGCAAGGCCCGCGAGCGCGCACTGGAACTGCTGATCGCGCTGGACGTGCAGCACCGCGCGCGCGCCGAACCGTCGCAGCTCTCGGGCGGCGAGCAGCAGCGCGTTTCCATCGCCCGCGCGCTGGCCAACAAGCCGCCCGTGATCCTGGCCGACGAGCCCACCGCGCCGCTGGACAGCGAGCGCGCACTGGGCGTGATGCGCATCCTGAACCAGATGGCGCAGCACGCGCAAACCGCCATCATCGTGGTGACGCACGACGAAAAGATCATCCCCACCTTCAAGCGGATTTACCACATACGCGACGGGCAGACGGTGGAAGAAGCGGGCGAAGGCCGCAGCCTCTGAGCATCGACCGTGGTGGGTGGCGGCCACCGCCAGAAGCCTGCGTCAGCCCCTTCCCCCGCTGGGGGAAGGCGGGGATGGGGGCTCTTCGCGCACACAGGCCGTTGGACTCGCAGTGCCTCTTGGCGCCCAATATGTTGCAGTGCACAATGGCGCTTGCCCACGACTTCCGCAGGACCGCCCATGACACGCCCGACCCGCCCACGCACGCCAACCGCCCCCGCCCGCGCGGTGGGCACCAAGCTGCAACTGGACCTGGCCTTGCAAGGCGGTGGCTCGCACGGCGCCTTTACCTGGGGCGTGCTCGACCGGCTGCTGGAAGAAGAATGGATGGAAATAGCGGCGGTGAGCGGTACCAGCGCGGGCGCCATGAACGCAGTGGCGCTGGCCGCGGGCCTGATGGACGGCGGGCGCGAGGGCGCACGCGCCACGCTGCGCCGATTTTGGCAGCGGGTGGCCGAGCTTTCACCGTTTCACCACATACAGAGCAGCCCCCTGGGTGGCCTGATGGGGTCGGCCACAGCCTGGATGGCGCCGTGGGTGGAGCCCTGGCAACAAGCCGCCAGCGCACTGGGCAGCCAGCTGTCGCCCTACCAGCTCAACCCCCTCAACCTGAACCCGCTGCGCCAAATACTGGTGGACACGGTGGACTTTGAGCGCGTGTGCCGCTGCGACAAAACGCAGCTGTTCATTGCGGCCACGCAGGTGCGCACCGGCGCGCTGAAGGTGTTTGACCAGCAAGGCCTGACGCCCGACATGGTGCTGGCCTCGGCCTGCCTGCCGCTGCTGTTTCAGGCGGTGGAGATTGAGGGCGAAGCCTACTGGGACGGCGGCTACGCGGGCAACCCGTCGCTCATGCCGCTCATCACTCAAAGCACTGCGGACGACCTGCTGCTGGTGCAGATCAACCCGATCGAGCGCGCCGATCTGCCCACCCGCGCCAGCGACATTCTGGAGCGCATCAGCGAGGTGACGTTCAACGCCAGCCTGCTGAAAGAAATGCGCTCGATTGCGCTGCTCAAGCAACTGATTGAAGACGAAGGCCGACCGGGCCACCAGTACCGCAACCCACTGTTTCAGCGCGTGGAGGCGCTGCGCGTGCACCTGATCGACGGCGGCGCTTCGCTGAGCGACCTGGGTGCGGCGAGCAAGAACAACACGCGGTGGAGCTTTTTGCAGGAACTGCATGGGCTGGGCCGCGCAGCGGCCGGGCAGTGGCTGGAACAGCACGGCGCCGACATGGGCCAGCGCAGCAGCTACGACCTGGCACAGGTGCTCGCGCCATGACCAGCATTGCAGGCATTGTGTTGGCGCTTGTGCTGCTGATGGCGCTGGCCTACCGCGGCGTGAGCGTGCTGCTGCTGGCGCCGCTCATGGCGCTGCTGGCCACCTTGTTCAGCCCGCAGGCGCCACTGCTGGCCAGCTACACGCAGGTGTTCATGCCGGCGCTGGGCGGTTTTGTGATCGCGTTCTTTCCGCTGTTTTTGCTGGGCGCGGTGTTTGGCAAACTCATGGAAGCCTCGGGCGCGGCGCGCGTCATTGCGCACGCCATCGTGGCCTGGCTCGGGGCGCAGCGCGCCATTCTGGCCATTGTGCTGGCCTGCGCGGTGCTCACCTACGGCGGGGTTTCGCTGTTCGTGGTGGCGTTTGCGGTGTACCCCATTGCGGCGGCGCTGTTTCGCCAGGCCGACCTGCCCAAGCGGCTGATCCCCGGCACCATTGCGCTGGGCGCCTTCACCTTCACCATGACGGCGCTGCCCGGCACGCCCGCGATTCAAAACGCCATCCCCATGCCCTACTTCGGCACCACGCCGTTTGCAGCGCCCGGCCTGGGCCTGATCGGTGGGGCCGTGATGCTGGTGCTGGGCACGCTGTGGCTGGTGCGCCGCGCGGCCACCGCCACGGCCCGGGGCGAGGGGTATGGCGAACACGACGAGGCGGTAGCCCTCAGCGACCCGGCTTCGGCCGCACCCCCTGCTGCACGGCCCGCGCCCGCCGCCGCCTCAGAGGCCGACTTCAACGGCCGCGCCTTTGCACTCGCCATCGCGCCGGTGGTGCTGGTGATTGCGCTGAACTACCTGCTGGCCACCTGGCTGCTGCCGGCACTGGACACCGCCTACCTGGCCGAGCCGCGCTTTGGCGCCACGGCCATTGGCAACGTGCGCGGCATCTGGGCTGTGATCGCTGCGCTGGCGGCGGCCATTGTGTTGCTCGTGGTGCTGCAGCGCCCGCACCTGCCCCACTTGCGCCACACACTGGAGCAAGGTGCCAGCGGCTCGGTGCTGCCGCTGCTCAACACCGCGTCCCAAGTGGGCTTTGGGGCGGTCATTGCGTCGCTGGCGGGGTTTGCCATCATCCGCGACGCGGTGCTGGCCATTGCCCCAGGCAACCCGCTGGTGTCGGTGTCGATCGCAGTCAACATCTTGGCGGGCATCACCGGCTCGGCATCGGGCGGCATGAGCATTGCCCTGCAAACCCTGGGCGACACCTGGCTGGCCATGGGCCAGGCCGCCGGCATTGCGCCCGACCTGCTGCACCGCGTGACCGCCATCGCCACCGGCGGACTGGACGCCCTGCCGCACAACGGCGCGGTGATCACACTGCTGGGCATTTGCGGCCTGAGCCACCGCCAGGCCTACGCCGACATTTTTGTGGTCGCCGTGGCCATTCCGGTGCTGGCGCTGGTGGTGGTGGTGGTGCTGGGCAGCGCTTTGGGTTCGTTCTAAACAACGCCACCAGAAACGACAAAGCCGCCCGCAGGCGGCCTTGTTGGGTCGGCTCAGACTCAGATCTTCACGCCGGCGATGTAGCTGTCGTAGCGCCACTCCGAGAAGCGGCTCCACAGGATCTGGTCGCGCTGGAAGGCGCGCATGTCCTGGTGGATTTTCTTGAACTCGGGCGACTTGGCTTCGTGCTCGGCAAACACCGACATGGCGGCCTTGAAGCCCGCGTCCATCACGTCTTTGGAGAAGGGCTTGAGCTTGGTGCCCGCTGCCACCAGGCGCTTGAGCGCCAGCGGGTTCTGCGCGTCGTACTTGCCAGTCATGTCGCGCGCGGCCACGGCGCCCGCGGCACGCACGATGGCCTTGTTCTCGGCCGACAGGGCCTCAAAGGCTTTCTTGTTGATGAAGAACTCCAGCTCGGCGCCGCCTTCCCACCAACCGGGGTAGTAGTAGAACGGCGCGACTTTGTTGAAACCGAGCTTTTCGTCGTCGAACGGACCCACGAATTCGGTGGCGTCCAGCGTGCCTTTTTCCAGCGCCTGGTAGACCTCACCAGCCGGCAGGTTTTGCGCCACCACGCCCAGCTTGGCCATGGTTTCACCGAACAAGCCACCGCCCAGGCGCATTTTCAGGCCCTTCAGATCGGCCACGGTCTTGATCTCTTTGCGGTACCAGCCACCCATCTGGGTGCCGGTGTTGCCACTGCTCATGGAGACGATGTTGTAGTTGGCGTAGAACGCGTCCATCAGCTTTCGGCCGTTGCCGTGCTCCATCCAGGCGTCCATGTGGCGTGCGGTCAGACCAAAGGGCACGGCGCAGCCGAACGCGAAGATGGCGTCTTTGCCGGTGAAATAGTAGGGCGCGGTCTGCGCCATTTCAACGGTGTTGCCCTGGATGGCATCGACCACGCCGAAGGCCGGCACCAGCTCGCCAGCCGCGTGCACAGACACCTCAAACCGTCCACCCGACAGGGCCTTCACGGTTTCAGAAAATTTCTCGGCGGAGCCAAAGATGGTCGGCAGCGACTTGGGAAAGCTCGACGTCAGGCGCCAGCGAACAGCAGCTTGCGCGTGCACAGCCGGTGCGATACCAGCGGCCAGGACGCCGGCGATGCCGGTGTTTTTGATGAGGGAACGACGATCCATGGAAACAGCTCTCCTAATTGATGACATCGGCGCACACGGGGCAGATGGGCCTGCGAGTGTACCCCTTGGAAAACACAAGGGGCATAACCATAACCCACCGGGTAAACCCTCAACGGGTTCCAACGCAAAAAAGTGTCAGGGATGCGACCCATGAACAACCGGGCGCCCCCCACCGCAGCACACAGCGCGGTTGATCGCAAATTCCAGGCGAGCACCTGAAGACCGTCAGAGATTGCCCCAGGTGGTGGTGTCTGGCTCAACCGCCTGCACCGGCAGCGTGAAGTAAAACGCAGCGCCTTTGCCCACGGCGCCCTCGCCGCGCACGCTGCCACCGTGGCGCTGAACGACACGGTGCACCGTGGCCAGGCCCACGCCGGAGCCCTCGAATTCGTGGTGTGCGTGCAAGCGCTTGAACGGTTGAAACAGCTGCTGCGCGTAGGCCATGTCAAAGCCGGCGCCGTTGTCGCGCACGCAAAATTCCAGCATGCCCCGCTCGTTGCGGGTTTGTTCAAGCGAGATGTGCGCCTCGGGCACCAAACCGGTGTATTTCCAGGCGTTGCCCAGCAGGTTTTGCAGCACCGCCCGCATCAGGCCCGGGTCGGCCTGCACCTGCAGGCCTTCTTGTATGTGCCAATGCACTTGGCGCTGGGGGTCGCTGCGGTCCAGCTCGCTGGCGATGGACTTGGCCATGTCGCCCAGGCTCACCGTTTCCTGGCGAAGGTGCGCGCGGCTGAGGTGGGACATGGACAGCAGGTCGGAAATGAGTTGCCCCATGCGTTTGGCGGACTCCTGGATGCGCAGCAGGTACGAGCGGCCTTCGGCCGAAAGGCCCTCGGCGCCCTCTTCTTCCAGCAGGCTGGCAAAGCCATGGATACTGCGCAGCGGCGTGCGCAGGTCGTGCGACACGCTGTAGGCAAACGCTTCGAGCTCGCGGTTGAGGGTGGCGAGTTCGCGGGTGCGGTCGGCCACGCGCAGTTCCAGTTCGTCGTTCAGCCGCTGCAGCTCGGCCTGCGCGGTGCGAATTTCGGTGATGTCCTGCACCGTGCCCACGCTGCGCACCGGGCGGTCGTCGGCGTCAAACTGGATCACGCACAGCTCACGCACGTACTTGCAGCGGCCGTCGGGAAACAGCAGGCGGTGCACCACGTCGTAAGGCGTACGTGTTTGCATAGACGCCACGTAGGCGGCTTGCACGAGCTTCCGGTCGTCCGGGTGCACGGCCTGAATGAAACCTTTGTAGGTGGGCACAAAAGTGGCCGGGTCGAGTTCAAAAATGCGGTACACCTCGTCCGACCAGATCAGCCGATCGTTGAGCAGGTCGCCTTCCCAATTGCCCAGGCGCGCAAGCTGCTGGGCTTCTTTCAGCCGCGCTTCGCTGTCTTGCAGAGCGGCCTGCGTGCGCTTGCTTTCGGTGATGTCTTGCAGGGTGAACTGCACCAGCGGCTGCCCGTCAGAGTCAAAGCGCATCAGGTGCACTTCGGCGTCCCACAGCTCGCCGCTGGGTCGCTGGTGGCGCCATTCAAACACGATGGACTTGGACGCCATGACCTGCGCCAAGTGTTCGTCCACCAGTTCGGCCGAGGGTCTGCCGTTGGGCTGCACGGGGGCAGACACCGACTCGGGCGTGGCGGCCAGCACCTCGGCGCGGTTGTTGAAGCCATAGATGGCGCTGGCGGCGGGGTTGCAGTCGATGAAACGCCGGGCCACGGGGTCAATGACCACGGTCGGCACATGGGAGCTGTCAAACAAGCGCATGCGCAGGGCTTCGCTGGCGGCCACGGTGGCCTGGTTGCGCGCCAACCGCAGCTGCAACCCAATGATCAGGGCGCCACCCGCCAGCACCAGCAAGCTCAGCGCAGCGGCCACACTTTGGTTGCGCTGCAAAGCAGGCGCCAAAGGCCCCAGCACCGATTCGTCGGCCAGGCCAATGACGACCACCAGGTCGGACACGGGTGAACGCTGCCAGCCGTAGGTGCGGGACGCACCGTCCAGCAGGCCTTTGAGCTTGAAGATGCCGCTCGCCATGGAGGTGTCCACAAGGAACGGGCGGTCCGGTGGCAGGCGCTTGCCCATGGCACCCGGGTTGTCCCGGCTGCGCGCCATAAAGTGGCCGTCTTTGTGCACCAGGGCGACCACGTCCTGGGGGGACAGCTGCAGCGCCGCGAGTTTGCTGGCCATGAAGTCGGACGAGACCACCATGTTCAGCGTGCCGTCAAAACGGCCATCTCGCAGCAGGGGGCGGCTCACAATGAACAACCAGCGGTTGGTGAGCCGGGAGGCCACCGGCGCCCCGATGTGCAGCTGGTCCACACCCGAGCGCTGGGCCTTGAAGTGCTCGCGGTCGCCCACGTAGGTACCGGACTCCAGGCCCAGACTGTTGTAAACGACGTAGCCTGCGGCGTTCACCACCGCCACGTGCGACACGAGCCCGGCCGGCAAGGTCTCGATCACGTCGCGGGTCTGGGCGGTGAAGCGGCCCGCATCACCCCGCAGCCACTGGCGGCGCAGGTCTTGCAATGCCAGGTCCACGGTGCTGAGCAGACCGTCCACCTGGCCGGCCATGGCATCGGCCAGGT
Organism: Hydrogenophaga sp. LT287; assembly: GCF_055702805.1. NCBI lineage: Bacteria > Pseudomonadati > Pseudomonadota > Betaproteobacteria > Burkholderiales > Comamonadaceae > Hydrogenophaga > Hydrogenophaga sp. LT287. The sequence continues at coordinate 109,739 of NZ_JBVPZC010000010.1, forward strand.
GCAGGCTGCGCTGCTCGGCTTGCAGCAGCACCTGTTCGCGCAGCAGGGTCTGCGAGCGAACCGACTGCCACCACAACACGGTCGCAGCCAGGCACGTGAACAAAGCCACCAGCACCGCAAAAGAATGCAGACGGTTCTTCAAGGCCACGTTCCCCAGTGAAACCGGTCAGCAGTCAGCCAGGACAGATGCGCTTGGACCATTGTTTTTTTGTTGGGGTGGCGTGGGTACCTGCCGACGACCCGGGTGGGGGCCTGAGCAGGCGAATGGGTGCATTCTCTCAAGAATCGCGGTTTGCTGAAGCCGCGATAACCCCCGAAGAGCCACCCCATTTTGAGCCGTGAAAAGCCCTGGAGGCCTGGCAGGCTGAGCGTGCGCTGAGGGGCGCGGCAGAAAAGGCAGGCCAGCGCAAACCACGGCCCAGCGGCTGAGCGGGGGTGTTTTGAGGTGGTGAGCGGACACGCCCGAAAGCCTTCGCTCTCAGTGCGCCGCAGCCAGAAAATCGTCGCGCAAATTGCACAATATTTTCTTGCCCCGAGAGCCCCGACTGGATGCCGCCAACCCTTGCGCCAGCAGCGCGTCGTAACCCTGGCGGCCTTGCAAGGCGGATGCGCCGGGCGCCACAAAGCCCATGGCCCAGCCGCTGAAACTGCGCTCGGCAATCGGCCCTTCCCACATCTTGTACATCTGCTGGTGCCGCGGGTCTTTCCAGATCGCGTCATACAGCGCCGTCACCTCGGCCTCTTCGCCCTCGATCAGCTGCAAAAACTCTTGCCCGTGATACAGCAGCATGCCGGTGATGCCGTGGCGTTCGTTGTAGACGCGCGCCTCGTCCAGCAATTGGGTGAGGGCAGCCGTGTCCATGGACTGGCTGGCCAGACTGACATAAATGATTTCGTGCAGTGCCATCGCTTGACTTTCGTTGAACCGCCCGACCCGGCCGCGGCTGGACGCCGCTCTGTCTATCCATGAAACATGAGCAGCGAATAATCGCACCCGCCCAATACCCCTGTTTGCGCCAGATCAAATGGCGCTGCCGGGCTCCAGAAAAAAAGAAAAACCCGTGCAAAACATGCAAACCTTTGATGGACAGTGGGCACCGCATGAATACCTATGCGTGACGTATCGGCCATTGGCCCGCAAGATTGAGCCGCAGGCCCGGGCGGCTACCATCTAGGCATGCTCACCTTGACCTCTGAAGCCGCTCGGGCGGCCCTGCCTTTTGACCGCCTGATTGCTGCGCTGCGCGAACACTTCACCAGCACCTGCGAGGTGCCGTTGCGCCATGTGCACGAGATCGCCAGCCCTGGCGGCGGCAAGATCACCTCGCTCATCATGCCGGCCTGGTTGCCTGGCCGTTACTACGGCGTGAAGATCGTCAACATCGCGCCGGGCAATGCCGCTGAAGGCCTGCCGGGTCTGCATTCGGCCTACCTGCTGTTTGACGCGCGCACCGGCGTGCCGCTGGCCCAGATTGACGGCGACCAGATCACCACACGCCGCACGGTGGCGGCCTCTGCGCTGGCCGCCTCTTACCTGGCGCGTGCCGACGCACGCCACCTGCTGGTGGTGGGCGCGGGCGCCGTGGCGGCCTTGCTGCCCGAGGCCTACCGCACGGTGCGCCCCATTGACCGCGTGACGGTGTGGGCGCGCCGCGCCGACGAAGCCCAGGCGCTGGCGGCGCGCTGGCGCCAAGACGGTCTTGACGCCAGCGCCACCACCGATTTGCCCGCGGCCTGCGCACAAGCCGATGTGGTGAGCTGCGCCACGCTGGCCACCGAACCGGTGGTGCGCGGCGCGTGGCTGGCGCCCGGCTCGCACCTGGACCTGATCGGCAGCTTCACCCCGGCCATGCGCGAAGCCGACGACGTGTGCTTTGAAGACGCGCGCGTGTTTGTGGACACCGAAGAAGCGCTGCAAAAAAGTGGCGACCTCATTGGCCCGCTGTCGCGCGGGGTGCTGCGGGCCGACGACGTGCGCGGCACCCTGACCACGCTGTGCAAAGGCATGGCCACCGGGCGCAAAACACCCACCGAACGCACGGTGTTCAAGTCGGTGGGCACCGCGCTGGAAGACCTGGCGGCGGCGGTGCAGGTGTACGAGGCGGCACGCGGCTGAAGGCGCCAGCAGGCACCGGCATGCAGCTCAGAGCGGCCAGGCCACCAGCAGCAGCGGCAGGCTCACGGCAATCACCAGCAGCTCCAGCGGCAGGCCCAGGCGCCAGTAGTCGCCAAACTGAAAACCGCCCGGCCCCAGGATCAGGGTGTTGTTCTGGTGCCCGATGGGGGTGAGGAAGGCGCACGACGCGCCGATGGCCACCGCCATGAGGAAAGCATCGGGATTCACGCCCAGAGCGCCCGCGGTGCCGATGGCGATCGGGCACATCACCGCCGCCGTGGCCGCGTTGTTCATGAGGTCGGACAGCGTCATGGTGACCACCAGCACCAGGGCCAGCGCCATGACCGGATGGCCTTGCGCCACGCCGTCCATGAGCGCGTGCGCGAGCAGGTCGGCGGTGCCGGTGGTGGTCATGGCGCCGGCCACCGGAATGAGTGCCGCCAGCAAGGTGATGACGGGCCAGTCGATGTGCTCGTACACGCTGCGCGGCGGCACGGTGCGCAGCACCAGCGAGGCCAGCACGCCCAGCGCAAACGACACAGCGGCCGGCAGCCAGCCCAGCGCCGCACCCAGCACCGCGAGCGCCATCACGCCCACCGCCAGCCGGGCTTTGCGGGGGCTGGGCATGTGCAGCTCGCGTTCGGCCAGCGGCACGCATCCCCGGTCGGCGGCAAACGCCAAAATAGCCTCGGCCGGCCCTTGCATCAGCAGCAGGTCGCCCACATGAAAGGGCCATTCCCGCAGCCGGCGCCGGGCCCGGCTGCCCTGGCGTGAAACCGCCAGCAGGTTGATGCCGTAGCGCGTGCGCAGCTGCAGGTCGCTGGCCGACAGCCCTTGCAAACTCGCGCCGGGCAGCACCGCAAGCTCCATCAGCACAATGTCGCGCGCTGCGTCGGACGGCGCCACGTCGGGTTCAGCCGGTTCGGCCGCACGGCCTTCTGCGGCGTTGTCTGCAGACGAGGCCGCTGGCGCCGCCAGTGCTGCGGCCCGGGCTTGCGGTGCGTCGGCCTCGGGTTCGGCCGCGTCCTGCACCGGGCGCTTGGCCTCTTCCAGTTTCAGGCCCAGGCTCGACAACAGGGAAGACAGGGCGTCGGCCTCGGCCTCCACGATCAAAATGTCGCCGGCCTGCATGTGCCGGCTCGGCGTGGGCGCGTTCACCCGCACCTCGTTTCGCACCAGGCCCACCACCTGCGCACCAGCGTCGTCGAGCTGCTGTTCGATCGCGTGCAGCGTCAGGCCCACGCATTTGCTCTCGGCGGGCACGCGCACTTCGCTCAGATAGGCGCCGGTTTCAAAGCCTTCCAGCGCCACCCGCTGACGCGCCGGGACCAGGCGCCACCCCACCAGCGCCACAAAGGCGGTGCCGAGCAAGGCCACCGCCAGCCCCACCGGGGTGAAGTCGAACATGCCGAAGCTGCCCACCCCGTTCTGCGCCCGAAAGGCCGAGACGATGAGGTTGGAGGGCGTACCGATCAGCGTGGTCATGCCGCCCAGGATGGTGCCGAACGCCAGCGGCATCAGCACGCGGCCGGGCGGCATGTCCAGGCGCCGCGCCAGCTGCAGGGCCACCGGCATCAGCAGCGCCATGGCGCCCACGTTGTTCATGAAGGCCGAGAGCATGGCGCCCAGGGCCACCAGCGCCGCCAGGCTGAGCGTGGGGCCGGCCTCGCGCGGGAGCACGTAGCGGGCCATCGCGTCCACCGCGCCCGAGGTCTGCAAGCCCCGGCTGAGCACCAGCACGCAGGCCACCCTGATCACCGCCGGGTGACCGAAACCGGCAAACGCCTCGCCCGCAGGCACCAGCCCGCCCAGCACACAGGCCAGCAGCCCGCCCACCGCCACCATGTCGTGGCGCCAGCGCCCCCACAGGAACAGGCCGATGGTGACGGCCAAGATGACAAGAATGAGGACCTGGTCCTGGTGCATGAAGCTCCCGTCTGGTGTGGTGTTTCGCGCTGGATGGACCCTAGCAAACCAATGGATGTTGGACCCTGACCCGGCGCAAGACAGCGCCGTGCCGCCGTCCAACGGGCGGTTTCACGACCGGCCCGGCGGTGCGCTGGCGCCAGGCTGCTGGCCAAGCATGTCCCGCATGCGCCGGCGCAGCGCTTTGTCGCGCCGCTGTTCTTCGTCCCAGTCGTCGCGCACACCGCGCCACAGGGCCACGGCCATGAGCACGATCACCAGCGTGAAGGGCAGCGCAAACACGATGGTGGCGGACTGCACCGCCTTGAGTCCACCGGCCAGCAGCAGGCTGATGGCGATGGCCGACACCAGCACGCCCCAGATGATCTTGACCCGCGCACTGGGATTGGCCTGGCCGCCGGTGCTCATCATGCCCAGCACCAGGGTGGCGGAATCGCCCGAGGTGACGAAGAACACCAGCACCAGCACGGTGGCAATGCCCGAGAGCAAGCCAGACAGGGGCAGCGTGTCGAACATGGCGAACAGGGCGGTGGACACGTCCGCGCCCACCGCCTCGGCAATCGGCAGGCCCTGCATGATCTCCATGTTCAGGGCGGTGCCACCGAACACCGAAAACCACACAAAGGCGGCCAGCGTGGGCGCCAGCACCGTGCCCAGAATGAATTCGCGGATGGTGCGCCCGCGCGACACACGGGCGATGAACAGCCCCACAAAAGGCGACCAGCTGACCCACCAGGCCCAGTAAAAAACCGTCCAGCCGCTGACCCAGCCGCTGTCGCGAAACGGCGTCATGCGCAGGCTCATGCGCACGAACTCGCTCACATAACTGCCCAGCGTGTTGGTGAAGGTGTCGATGATGGCCACGGTGGGGCCCATCACGAAAATGCCCAGGGTGAGCAACGCGGCCAACGCCAGGTTGGCACTGGACAACCACTTGATGCCCTTGGTGACGCCGGTGACGGCCGACGCCAGAAACAGCACTGTGGTGACCACAATGATGCCCACCTGCGAGGCCTGGCCGACCGGAAGGCCAAAGACGGCATTCAGGCCGCTGTTGATTTGCAAAGCCCCCATGCCCAGCGAGGCCGCCACCCCGAAGGCGGTGGCGATCACCGCCAGCACATTGACCACGGGGCCCAGCTTTTGCAGCGGCGCCCAGGGCAAGGCTTGCACCGCGGTGCTGACGAGCGCCGGGCCACCCCGGCGAAACTGGAAAAAGGCAATGGCCAGGGCCACGATGCTGTAGACCGCCCAGGGGTGCAGCCCCCAATGGAAAAAGCTGTAGCGCATGGCGGCGGTGGCCGCCTCAGGGGTGTTGGGGGCGATGCCGGGCGGTGGTGCGCCGTAGTGCGAGATCGGCTCGGCCACCCCCCAGAACACCAGGCCAATGCCCATGCCGGCCGCAAACAGCATGGCAAACCAGGCCCCAATGGAGAACTCGGGCTCGTCGTCTTCGCCGCCCAGCTTGAGGTCGCCATAGCGGCTGAACGCCAGCACAACCGCCATGATCACCAGGCCCAGCACCACCCACAGGTAGAGCCAGCCGAAGTCGCGGGTGATGGCGGTGAGCGCGGTGTCAAACACCGTGCCCAAAGAGGCGGGCGCGATCACGCCCCAGAGGACGATGGCCAGAATGAGTCCGGCCGATATGACGAGTTGCATGGGAAATCTCCTCCTGAAAACTTGCCGCCTGTGGGGCGCTTGGCAGGGCGCTTTGTACGGCGCCCTGTGCTGCGCTTTCGCGCGCGGCGGTGATGGGAAAAGTCGAGGGCAGCCCGGCCCGATGTGGCCATGGCGCCCGACTGGGGTGGCCACACCGGTGTGGCCAGCTCAGCCAGCGCCCGCGCCGTGCGAGCCGTTGAAGGGGTGCCGCTGAAGAAGCGCCCCACTTTACCGGATGCGCGCGTACAAAAAACCCACTGCGCTCAACCGACCATGAAGAGCCGCTGGGGAGCGACCGTCAGGTAGCCCAACGGCTCACTCGCCGCTGTCGATCGGGGGCAGCCGGTGTGTGGAGGCGGCCACCATGCCCTGCACGCGCGCCTGCAGCTGGTTGATGGCGTGGTCCAGTTGCTGGCGCTCGGCGGGTGACAGCGCGCTGGCGATGTCGCGGTTGATGGCGGCGACCCGCGGAAAGATGGCCTGGTACACGCGCCGCCCCTCGTCGCTGAGAAACACATGCACCTCGCGCCGGTCAGACAGCTTGGGCTGGCGCCGGATGAGCTTTTTCTCTTCCAGTCGGGTGAGTGTGCGCGAGGTGCGCGCGCGGTCCAGCATGGCGTGTTCGGCCAGCTCGCTGGAGAGCGCGCCCTCGTGTTCGGACAAAAAGGACAGCACCCGCCACTCGCGCCGCGTCAAACCAAATTCGTGCTCGCACACCTGCACCACCAGGCGGCTGGCGGTGATGTGCACGCGGTAGAGCCGGTACAGCAGCAGGTCGGTCTGAACCTGGGGGTCGGTAAGGCGGTCTGGAATGGTCGGCTCCTGAAGGCAAAACGGTGCCTGGGCACCCGTCAGGGAAAACACCTGCTTTGATTGATTTCTGCAATTGATTGTCCCTGCATAGCATCGGGGTCTGCACCGGGTAACACCCGATTTGTCCAAGCCACCCAGGAGACATCCCCCATGAACCGACACTGGATACTTTGCGCTGCCCTGGCGTCGACCGCGCTGCTGGCCCCCACCCACGCCACGGCCCAGGACAAGACGCCGCTGAAGATCGTGGTGGGCTTCCCGCCCGGCGGGTCGGCCGACACGCTCACCCGGCTGGTGGCCGAGGCCCTGCGCGAGCGCTATGCCCCCGTGGTGGTGGAAAACCGACCCGGCGCGGGTGGGCGCATTGCGCTCAACCAGGTCAAGCGCGCCGACCCGGACGGGCAGACCGTGATCCTGCTGCCGAGCGGGCCCATGGTGCTGTTTCCCCATGTTTACAAAAAGCTCGACTACAACGCGGTGACCGATTTTTCGCCGGTGTCGCTGCTGGCGCGCTTTCAGTTTGGCGTGGTGGCTGGGCCGTCCACACCGGCCAAGTCGGTGCAAGACATGATTGCCCGCGCCAAGGCCGAACCCGGCAAGAGCAGCTACGGCACGCCCGGCCTGGGCACGCTGCCGCACTTCATGGGCGTGCTGTTTGAGCAAAAGGCCGGCGCACAGCTCAACCATGTGCCGTTCCAGGGCGGCGGGCCAGCCAACAACGCGCTGCTGGGTGGCCACATCGACTACAAGTTCGACGTGGTGTCGGAAACCGCAGAGTTCCACCGCTCGGGCAAGGCCCGCATCATCGCCGTGACCGGCAGCCAGCGCGACCCGCAGGTGCCCGAGGTACCCACGCTGCGCGAAGCCGGCATCGACATGGAGGCCACCGCCTGGTTTGGCGTGTACGGCCCGGCCGGCATGAACCCGGCCGCCCAGAACCGCCTGAGCCAGGCGTTTGCCCAGGCACTGAAGCAGCCGGCGCTGCGTGAGCGCTTGCTGGGCCTGGGCTACGAGCCGGTGGGCTCGACCCCGGCTGAGCTGGCCAGCGCCCAGGCGAGCGACCTGAAGCGTTGGGAAGGGCCGATCAAAGCCACCGGCGTGCAACTGGACTGAGCGCCCGCCGGCATGGGCCGGCCGCTGAACCTAAACGACCAAAACACCCCACCTACCGATCCGTTTTCACCCGCACTGGACCCCCTGACATGAACCGCTTTCGCCGCACCACACTCGCCACCCTCACCGCTTCGCTGGCGCTGACGCTGCTGGCCTCGCACGCACTGGCCCAGCCGGCGTACCCGGCCCAGACCGTCACGTTCGTGAACAACTTTCCGCCCGGCGGGCCGTCCGACATCCTGGCGCGCTCGGTGGCCGCGGTGCTGCAAGAAACGCTGAAGCAGCCCTTTGTGGTGGAAAACAAGGCCGGTGCTGCCGGCAACCTGGGCGCTACCGCCGTGGCCAAGGCACCCGCCGACGGCTACACCGTGCTGTTTGGCATCGACACCGTGTTCACCGTGAACCCGCACCTGTACCCGGCCATGCCGTTCAAAGGCGCTGATTTCAAACCGGTGGTGATCATGGCGTCGTCGGGCTTGCTGCTGGGCGTGAACCCGCGCACGGGCATCAAGACCTTTGGCGACCTGCTGAGCCAGGGACGCACCAAGACCCTGAACTTCAGCTCGGCCGGCAACGGCAGCCCGGGCCACCTGGCTGCGGCCCAGCTGGGCACCAGCACGCCGGTGAAGACATCACACATTCCCTACCGGGGCAACACACCGGCGGTCACCGCGGTGCTGAGCGGCGAGGTGGATGGCGGCATCCTGGCCACGCCGGGCATGCTGCCCCACGTGCAAGCCGGCAAGATCACCGCGCTGGCGGTCACCAGCGCCCAGCGCTCGCGGCTGGCGCCGCAGCTGCCCACCGTGGGCGAACTGGGCCTGAAAACGCTGGAGCAAGAGGTGCTGTACGTGGTGATGGTGCCCGCCGCCACGCCCGATGCGGTGGTGCAGACGCTGGCCAACGGCATCAACGCCGCGCTCAAGCGCCCCGAGCTGCAGGCCCGCATGAACAGCCTGGACCTGTTTTTTGAAGGCACCACCGGTGCCGCCGCTGCCCAGCGGCTGGCCAGCATGTCGGCACGCTACGGCCAGATTGTGCGCAACACCGGCATGCAAGCGAACTGAAAACTGGCCATGCCCATGCAACGACCCAACATCATCTACATCGTCTCGGACGACCTGGGCTTCGCCGACCTGGGCTGCTACGGCGGCCGCGAAGCACCGTTTGGTGCCGTGTCGCCCCACATCGACGCGCTGGCCGCCGGCGGCCTGCGCCTGACCGAGGGCTACGCCAACTCGCCGGTGTGCTCGCCCACGCGCTTCGCGCTCATGAGCATGCGCTACCAGTACCGGTTGCGCGGTGCGCTCGAAGAACCCATCAACAGCCGCAGCAAAGGCAGCGCCACGCTGGGCCTGCCGCCTGAGTTGCCCACCCTGCCCTCGCTGCTCAAAGAAGCCGGCTACCGCACCGCGCTCATCGGCAAATGGCACCTGGGCTACCCGCCGCATTTCGGCCCGCTGCGCTCGGGCTACGAAGAGTTTTTCGGCATCATGGCCGGCGGGGTGGACTACTTCACCCACTGCAGCAACAACGGCGACCACGACCTGTTCATTGGCGAAGAAACCCACAAGGAAGTGGGCTACCTGACCGACGTGTTTTCCCAGCGGGCGGTGGAGCACATCCACCAGCGCGCCGCCGACGCCAAGGCCGGTCAACCCTTTTTCCTGAGCCTGCACTACACCGCGCCACACTGGCCGTGGGAAACGCGCGACGACGCCCATGTGGCGCCCGAGGTGGCCAAAAACCTGTTTCACCTGGACGGCGGCAACGTGAACAGCTACCGCAAGATGATCCACCACATGGACGAGGGCATTGGCTGGATCATGGCGTCCCTGCGCGAACACGGGCTGGACGACAACACGCTGGTGGTCTTCACCAGCGACAACGGCGGTGAGCGCTTCTCCGACAACTGGCCACTGGTGGGCGGCAAGATGGACCTGACCGAGGGCGGCATCCGCGTGCCGTGGATCGCGCACTGGCCTGCCGTGGTGGCGCCTGGCAGCACCAGCGCGCAGCACTGCATGACGATGGACTGGTCGGCCACGATGCTGGCGCTGGGCGGCGGCCAGCCCCACCCCGACTACCCGCTGGACGGTGTTTCGCTGGCGCCGATGCTGCGCGACCCGGCGCACCGCTTCGAGCGGCCCATGCACTGGCGCATGAACCACCGGGGCCAGCGCGCCCTGCGCGACGGCGACTGGAAATACCTGATGGTGGACGGCCACGAATACCTGTTCAACATACCGGCCGACGAACGCGAGCGCGCCAACCTGGCCCAGCGCGAGCCCGAGCGGCTGGCCCGCATGCGGGACCAGTGGCTGGCCTGGAACGGCACCATGCCGCCCATTCCGGAAGACGCCACCGTGAGCCTGGGCTATTCCACCCAGCACATGCCACAACGCTGAGCACCATGCGCCCAGACCGCGCGCGGGAAGCTACGATCGACGCATGAACCGACTGCGCCGTTTTCTGCCGTTTCTGTCCTGGCCCCGCCCCAGCGGGGCGGTGCTGCGGGGCGATGCGCTGGCCGGCATCACCGTCGGCCTGATGGTGATCCCGCAGGGCGTGGCCTATGCGGCGCTGGCCGGCATGCCGCTCATCACCGGCATTTATGCGTCCATGCTGCCGGCGCTGATCGCGGTGCTGTTCAGTGGCTCCATGCGCCTGTCGGTGGGGCCCACCGCCCTCACGTGCTTGCTGGTCAGCGCCTCGCTCACCGGCATGGCCGCGCCGGGCAGCGCGCAGTGGATCGAGCTGGCGGTGTGGCTGGCGCTGCTGTCGGGCCTGGTGCAGGTGGTACTGGGCTTTGTGCGTTTTGGCTGGCTGCTCAACCTGGTCAACGCGCCGGTGCTGATGGCCTTTACCCAGGGCGCGGCGGTGCTCATCATCGCGTCGCAATTGCCGGCCCTGCTGGGTCTCACCGGTGGCTGGGCCGCGCTGGCGCAGCCGCAGCAGATGCACCTGCCGGCCATTGCCTTCGGGCTGGGTTCGGTGGCTTTTTTGCTGATGGCCCGGCGCTGGCGGGCCACATTTCCGTCGGTGTTGCTGCTGGTGGTGGTGTCGGCCGGGGTCAGCGCGTGGGTCGGGTTTGAGGCCCACGGCGGCGCGGTCATTGGCCAGCTGCCGCAAGGGCTGCCCACCTTTTACACACCGGCCTGGCCCGGCTGGACCACGCTTGGCCAGCTGCTCTTGCCCACGCTGGTGATCAGCCTGGTGAGTTTTCTGGAAACCGCGTCCAGCGCCAAGGTGGACAGCAGCCGGCGCGGCCAGCGCTGGGACCAGGACCAGGACCTGATTGGCCAGGGACTGGCCAAACTGGTGGCCGGGTTTTCGGGCGCTTTTCCCACCAGCGCATCGTTTTCACGCTCGGCGCTGCTGCTGCACAGCGGCGCCCAAACCGGCTGGGCCACGGTGTTTTCGGTGGCGCTGGTGGGGGTGGCGCTGGTGCTGCTGACACCGCTGCTCAAGCATGTGCCGCTGGCCGTGCTGGCGGCGGTGGTGGTGGTGGCCGTCATGGGGCTGATTCAGCCGGTGGCTTTTGTCCGGCTGTGGGCCCTCTCCCGGGTGGAAGCGGTCATTGCGGGCACCACGTTTGTGGTCACCGTGCTCACCGCGCCGCAGCTTTACTGGGGCGTGCTGGCCGGGGTGTTGATGGCGCTGAGCCATTTTCTGTACCTGCGGCTGCACCCGCGCATTATTGAAGTGGGGCTGCACCCGGACGGCAGCCTGCGCGACCGCCACCTGTGGCACCTGGCGCCACTGGCACCGGCCACCTACGCCCTGCGCATGGACGCCGCGCTCGACTTTGCCACCGCCAGCGCCTTTGAACACGCCGTGACCCGCTACCTCACCGAGCACCCAGGCACACAGCATGTGGTGCTGATTGCGCACCCCATCAACTGGATCGACGCGACCGGCGCCGAGGGGTTTGGGCGGCTGCAGTCGGTGCTGAATGAGCAAGGTGTGACGCTGCATGTGGTGGGCATCAAGCTGCCGGTGGAAACCGTGCTGCGCGCGGCGGGGCACCTGACAGACGGGCCCCGGCTGCGCCTGTACCGCACCGAGGCCGACGCGTTGCGGGCTGCGCCCACCTGGCACTCAACAGCTGAAGGCAGCGCGGCCAAGCCGCTCACCCCGGCCTGAGAACACGTTCGCCGCAACAGCGCCCATCAGGCTGCGAGCGGCTGCGCCATGGCGTGGTGCACAGAGGCGCTGCGCTTGGCCATAGGCCGGCGTGTGCGGGACACGGCGGGCTCGTCCAGGTGGCGGCGGGTGCTGCGGGCAAAGCGCTTGAGCCCTTCCATGTCCAGTATCTCGACCTCGCGGTCCGACACGTCGACCATGCCCAACGCGGCCAACGCACTGAACGAGCGGCTCACGGTTTCGTGCGCCACGCCCAGCAGGCTGGCGATTTCACGGCGGCCCATGCGCAAGTGGAACCGGCGTGGCGACTGCCCGCAACCCGCCATGCGGCGCGACAGCTGAATCAGAAAACGGGCCAGCTTCACTTCAGACGCCACCGCCGCCAGCAACTCGACCAGCTCGCGGCTGCGCGCCAGCGTCATGCTGCCAGCGCGCTGCAGCGACAAACCAAACGACGGCATGAGCTGCGAGAGCGCAAACACGTCGCGCTTGAGCACCACGTACACACTGGACTCTTCGAGCGCCGACACAGCCGTGGGGTAGCTGTCCATGCACAGCGCGTCAAAGCCCAGCACCTCACCGCGAATGGCAAAGGCCAGCACCTGTTCGTAGCCGTCTTCGTTGGTGCGGAAGATCTTGAAGGTGCCTGCACAGACGAAAAAGAGGGCGTCGGCCGGCGTGCCTTCGTGGGCCAGGCTTTCACCGGCATGCACCCGGCGCAGCACCATGGGCATCTGGGCGGCGGCACTCAGGTCGGCCCCCTCCACACCCAGCAGCTGAAGCAGGTCGGCAAAGCTGGTGTGGTGGTTCTTGAGCGGCGTGCGGCACACACCTGCTTCACCCAAGGGCTTTCCGGTTCCGTTCTGCAGACTGACTGACATGGTGGTTCTCCGATAGGTTTGCGGCTAATGCCCTACACACAACCCCTAGCATGTGTGAAACCTCACGCGCCATCCATCGGAACATCCCACAGCGAAGCACCAGAAAACCGCCCGGTCAGGCGTAAGAAAAATCCTACAAAACGACAGCAACCACCCGATTTTTTGAATCACAACGTGTGAATTTGAGCGGCAAATCGCATTATTTCAGGTCGACCGATCTATGATGAAAAAATGCCCTGGGCAGTATGACGCTGTCGGGGCGGGACTGCTTTGGCGCCTGGTGCCTGGCGCCCGACCGAACCGCCTTGGCACCACGCAACCGACCAACCCGCATGCAAGCTCTTTTCGCCCACCCGACGTTGCACGACCTGGCTTTGCGCGCGCAATTCAGTGCCCTGCACGCTGCGCTGGAAGGGATCGTGACCTTCGACGCGGCGATGCGCATCGTCATGATCAACCCGGCCGCACAGCGCATGTTTGGCCTCACGGTCAACGAGGCCCTGGGCCGAGATCTGTCCACCCTGATTCCCGAGCGGTTGCGCGCTGCCCACGCTGCGCATGTGCAGCATTTTGCGCAGTCGGACGTCATCGAACGCCCGATGGGTCAGGGCGGCAAACTCTTCGGCCTGCGAGCCAACGGCGAAGAGTTTCCCCTGGAAGCCGCCATCTGCAAGGTGACGCTGGCCCACGGCGGCAGCCACACGCACCACTACACCGCACTGCTGCGCGATCTGAGCGAAGAGCACAAGCTCACCGCCGTCATTGAGCAACTGAACCAGCGGTTGCGGGCGCTTTTTGACCGGGCACCCGTGGCCATCTGGATCACCGAGGGCGAGCGTGTGGTGTTTGCCAACCATGCGTGCGCCACGCTGTTTGGCGTGGACAACCGCGAGTCGCTGATTGGGCTGCCCATTTACAGGCTGCTCAGCCCACCATCGCACCCCGGCGTGCGCGAAAAGGTGGCGCAGGCCTTTGCCAGCCAGCAAGAGGTGTCAACCGTACACAGCGAAATCGTGCGACCCGACGGCAGTCTGCGCGAGGTGGAGCTGGTGGTGGCCGCCCTGCCCGACCACGAACGCACCTTTGTGCAAATGGTGATCACCGACGTGACCGCGCGCCTGCAGGAAAAGCGCGACCTGCTGCACTCGCGGCGCACCCTGCGCGAACTCTCAGCCAGCCTGGTGGAAGCGCGCGAAGAAGAGCGCCGGCGCATTGCGCGCGAACTGCACGACGAGCTGGGCCAACGGCTGACCGCACTCAAACTGGAGCTGGCCGCGCAGCAACAAGACAGCGGCACCGAAGCACCCACCGAGCGTCTGCAAGCCATGATGGACATGGTGGACGACACGGTGACCGCCGTGCGCCGCATTGCCATGGACCTGCGCCCGCCGATGCTGGACGACCTCGGTCTGCACGCAGCCATTGAATGGCTGACGCGCGACTTCGAACGGCGTTCGGGCATCCAGGTGACGCTGCGCCTGGTGGAGAGCCCCGAGCCGATTCAACAAAACATTGCCACGGCGGTTTACCGCATCGTGCAAGAGGCGCTGACCAACATGGCGCGCCACGCGCGTGCTTCACAGGCCGTCATCTCGATTGAAACCCGAGGCCGGCGTCTGCAGCTGGTGGTGGAAGACGACGGCCAGGGTTTTCCGAAAGACCCGTCCACAGCGCCGCGAGGCTCGTTTGGGCTGATCGGCATGCGCGAGCGGGTGCACATGCTGGGCGGCCAGATCACGCTGAAAAACGCAGCCTCGGGTGGCGCCCGGCTGGTGGTGCGCCTGCCGCTGCAGCCCAATGGCGCACTTGACCCGGGAGCCCCGCTGGAGGAGCATGATTCCCCAGCGCAAGACGACCCGGTGACGGCCCTGCGCGACATTCGGAGCTGAACCATGCGACGCCATTCCACCCACCCCAGCCCCCACAAGACACATCCGACACACGACCTGGAACAGGCGCTACAGCAGCACCAGGTGGAGCTGGAACACCAGAACGACGAACTGCGCCGCACCCAGAGCGACCTGGCCGCCGCGCGGGACCGCTACCTGGACCTGTACGACTTTGCCCCGGTGGGCTATCTCACGCTGGACACCGATGGCCGCATCCTGGAGGTGAACCGCACCGGCGCCGAGCTGCTGGGCATGGCGCCGCAGGCGCTCAAGGGCAACGGCCTGGGGCGCTTCGTGATGGCGGGCGACAGCGACCGCTGGCAACAGTACCTGCAGCATGTGCTGGCCACCGACGGCCTGCAGCGCGTGGACCTGGGCCTGGCGGCAGAGGACGGGCACCAGTGGTACGGCCAGATCGACAGCCTGCGCACGCCCCTGGCCGATGGCACGCACGCGCTGCGTGTGACGCTGGCCGACATCACCGAGCGCCTGCGTGCCGACATGGAACGCCGCATTGCCGCGCTGGACAACGATGCGCGCGAGGCCGAACGCCGCCGTGTGGCGCTGGAACTGCACGAAAACCTGGGCCAGACGCTGAGCGTGCTCAAGCTGGACGTGGCCCACATGGCGAGCATGAGCGATTCGGCCACCTGCCGCGAATGCGCCAAGACCACGCTGGCCGCGCTGGACGAAGCGGTGTCCACCGTGCGCCGCATCACCGCCGACCTGCACCCGCCCATGCTGGACGACCTGGGCCTGAACGCCGCCCTGGAATGGCTGGCCAACGACACCGCCCGCCGCGTGGGCCTGCAGCTGAGCCTGGCGCTGGGGCCAGAAGCGCCGCCCCTGGCACCGGCCACTGCGCTGGCGGTGTACCGCTTTGTGCAGGCGGCTTTGTCGCACCTGCTGCAACACACCGACAGCACCGACGTGCACCTGGAAATGCAACGCCAGCCCGATGCGCTGAAGCTGGTGATGCAGGCGCGCGGAACCGTAGGCCCGCTGACCCCGCACACCGACACGCAGCCCCACGATGGCCAGATTCTTCAGCACCGCGCCCGCTTGATGGGCGGGCGCTTGATGATCGACGCCGCACGCGACCGCTCGGGCTGGCTGAGCCTGTACCTGTCGTTGCCCATGACGCAGAACGAGCAGGGCCTGTGCCAACACATGGAGGCCTTGGCATGAACGAAGACACGTTGCAACCCACGCTGCGGCTGCTGCTGGTGGACGACCACACGGTGGTGCGCGAGGGGCTCAAGCGCTTGCTGGACCCGCAGGCCCGGCAATGGAGCATCACCGAAGCGGGCACCGGCTTTCAGGCGCTGGAATGCCTGCGCCGCCAGCCCTTTGACCTGGCCATCGTCGACCTGTCCATGCCCGGCATGACGGGCATGGACCTGATCGCCCGCATCAAGGCCGAGTTTCCTGCGGTGGCGGTGCTGGTGCTCACCATGCACGGCGAAGAGCAATACGCCATGCGCGCGTTTCAGGCTGGTGCCAAGGGCTATGTGACCAAAGACAGCGCGTCCACCGAGCTGGTGGCGGCGGTGCGCAAGGTGGCCACAGGCGGGGTGTTTGTGTCGGCGCACCTGGCCGAGCGGGTGGTGCAGCAGCTCAATGGCCAGCGCAGTGCGCC
Organism: Hydrogenophaga sp. LT287; assembly: GCF_055702805.1. NCBI lineage: Bacteria > Pseudomonadati > Pseudomonadota > Betaproteobacteria > Burkholderiales > Comamonadaceae > Hydrogenophaga > Hydrogenophaga sp. LT287. The sequence goes on from NZ_JBVPZC010000010.1 coordinate 125,924, forward strand.
GCGCATCAACGTGTTGTCCACCCGCGAGCTGGAGATCTTGCAGCGCATCGTGGCCGGGCAGCGGCCGGTGGACATTGCCGAGTCCTTGCACCTGTCCATCAAGACCGTGAGCACACACAAGCGCCGCATTCTGGAAAAACTGCAGCTCGACAGCACGGCAGCGCTGATCCGTTTCGGCCTGGAACACAACCTGGGCAAAAACGATCTCGGCATGGCCCTGCACCCCGAGGACTGACCTTGGGTTCAACGCGCGCCGTGCGCCCTTTCAAGGCCGGCGCGACGGCGCGAAATGCTGTTCAAACCAGCTGCCCGCAAAAGCCGCCACGCTGCCCAGCGCGCCGGGCTCGGCAAACAGGTGCGTGGCGCCCGGCACCACCTCCAGCCGCTTGGGGGCGCCCAGGCGGCGAAACGCCTGGCGGTTGAGTTCGAGCACTTCCTGGTCCAGCCCGCCCACAATCAGCAAGGTGGGGGCTTGCACCTCGGGCAAGCGGTCCATCACCAGGTCGGGGCGGCCGCCGCGCGACACCACGGCCGCCACCCGCTGCGGCATCTCGGCCGCCGCCAGCAGCGCCGCTGCGGCCCCTGTGCTGGCGCCAAAAAGGCCCAGGCGCAACCCCGCCAAGTCAGGCCGCTGGTCCACCCAGCGCACCGCCTCCACCACACGCCGCCCCAGCAGGGGAATGTCAAACACCAGGCGGCGGTCTTCGGCTTCGCGCACGGTGAGCAAGTCAAACAGCAGCGTCGCCAGCCCGTGCTGGTGCAGCGCCCGCGCCACCCACCGGTTGCGCGGGCTGAAGCGGCTGCTGCCACTGCCGTGGGCAAACATCACCAAGCCTTTGGCATGGGGCGGTACCGACAAATCACCTGGCAAAGACGGGCCTTGCAGGTTGACCGACTCGACCGGCGTCTCGCTGTCCGGGCTGTCGCCGGTGCCCGTGCCCCACCCCCGGTCGGTGTCACGAAAAAACAGGGACTCTGCTGTCATGTTGGTTTCACTCCCGGGGGTGAACAGACCACCGCAGCCACCCCCAAGCAGCGATTTTTCTCCTCAGCACCACCCGGCCATTGATTGCGCGCAACGCACAAGCAGTCTTTCAAAAACAGCCCTCCAGACCGCCCGTGGTGCCGTTACCGTGTCGGTGTGAAACGCCATACCGTTGTGCCACCACCTCTCTTCAGGCCCATGCCACGTCCAGACCCTCTGCCCCCGAGCCAGCTCTACAACACCTGCGACCCGGCTGCGCTGGGTTTTGCCACCACCAGCGAGCTGGGCGAGCTGGACGCCGCGCAACTGCACCCGCGCGCGCTGGAAGCCCTGCACCTGGGGCTGGACATTCGCAACCATGGCTACAACCTGTTTGTGCTGGGCGAAACCGGCAGCGGGCGCCATGCCATCGTGCAGCAGCTGCTGCAGGCCGAGCGCCGAGACGGTGTGCCGCCCAACGACTGGTGCTACGTCTACAACTTTGACAACCCCAGCAGCCCCAACCTGCTGCACCTGCCCTGCGGGCGGGGTCCCACGCTGCGCGACGACATGCAGCACTTTGTGCAAGAGCTCACGCCCGCCATCAACGCGGTGTTTCAGGGCGACGAATACCGCAGCCGCGTGGAAGCCATGCAGGAGGAAGAAAAACGGCGCGAGGTGAGCGCGCTGCAAAACCTGGGCGACGAGGCCAACAAGCTGGGCGTGGCGCTCATGCGCACCCCCGCCGGCTTTGCCTTTGTGCCCATGAAAGACGCTGAAAACACCATGACGCCGGAGGACGTGGAGAAGCTGCCCAAGGCACGCCAGGACGAGCTGGCCGAACACATCAAGCACCTGCGCGAGGCGCTGCACCAGCTCTTCAACACCTTCCCGCGCTGGCGCCGCGACACGCAAAACCGGCTCCGGCAGGCCGGCAGCGAGGCCCTGCGCGAAACGGTGGCCCACATGGTGGACGAGCTGCGCCCGCGCTACGCCGACCTGCCCCACGTGAGCGCCTACCTGGATGCGGTGCTGCAAGACATCATTGAGTCGGGCGAGTCGCTGCACGAGACCTCGCACGCCGAAGGCGACACCGAAACGACCACGCTGTCGGGCACCATTTCCGTGCAACGCTACCTGGTGAACCTGCTGGTGGACAACCCGGCCGACGGCCAGCGCCCGGTGGTGTTTGAAGACCACCCCACGCTGCAAAACCTGGTGGGACGCATTGAGCACTACATGCACATGGGCACGCTCATGAGCAACTTCACCCTCATCCGCGCCGGCGCGCTGCACCGGGCCAATGGCGGCTTTTTGCTGCTCGATGCGGTGAAGGTGTTGTCGCAGCCTTACGCCTGGGAAGGGCTCAAGCGCTGCCTCAAGGCCGGGGTGGTGCGCATCGAATCGCTGTCCGACCTGATTGGTCTGAGCAGCACCGTGCAGCTGGAGCCCATGCCCATGCCGCTGGACCTGAAGATCGTGCTGATTGGCGAGCGGGTGGTGTATTACCTGCTCAGCCAGTACGACCCCGAATTTGTCTCGCTGTTCAAGATCAACGCGGACATGGAAAGCGAGATTGCCCGCAACCCCGACAACACGGCCGCCTACGCCCGCCTGATCGCCACACTGGCGCGGCGCGAGCAGTTGCGCCCGCTGTCGGCCGGGGCGGTGGCGCGGGTGATTGAACACGCCTCCCGCCTGGCCAGCGACGCCCAGCGCCTGACCACCCAGACCCAGCCCATGGACGACCTGATGCGCGAGGCTAACCACTTTGCCGCGCGCGACCAGGCGCTGGTGATCGAGCGCGCGCATGTGCAAGCCGCCATCGACGCGCACCGCCACCGCCACGAGCGCATCCAGCTTCGCTACCGCGACGAGATTGTGCGCGGCCAATTGCTGGTGGACACCGACGGCGCCCATGTAGGCCAGGTCAACGGGCTGGCCGTGGTGCCCCTGGGCGACAGCAGCTTTGCGCACCCGGTGCGCATCACCGCCACCGCGCGCGTGGGCGACGGCGAGGTGGTGGACATCGAGCGCGAGGTGAAGCTGGGCGGACCGATCCACTCCAAAGGCGTGTTGATCCTGTCGTCTTTCCTGGCCTCGCGCTTTGGCCGGCAGGCGCCGCTGTCGCTCAAAGCCAGCCTGGTGTTCGAGCAGTCGTATGGCGGGGTCGAGGGCGACAGCGCTTCCCTGGCCGAGCTCACGGCGCTGCTGTCGGCGCTGGCCGAACTGCCGCTGAACCAGGCACTGGGCGTGACCGGCTCGGTGAACCAGTTTGGCCAGGTGCAGGCGGTGGGCGGCGTGAACGAAAAGATCGAAGGCTTCTTTGACATTTGTGCGGCGCGCGGCTTGACCGGGGCGCACGGCGTGCTGCTGCCGGCCAGCAACGTGTGCCACCTGATGCTGCGCCAGGACGTGGTGGACGCGGTGCGCGCGGGGCGGTTCAACGTGTGGCCGGTGCGCACGGTGGACGAAGCGCTGACGCTGCTCACCGGCGTGGACGCCGGCACCCTGGACGCCCAGGGCCAGTGGTCAACGCCCGATTCGGTCAACGCCCGCGTGGCGGCCGGGCTGGCCCAGCTGGCGCAGGTGCGCCAAGCGTTTCTTCATCCCAAGGAGGCGGCCAAAGCAGCTGAGAAGGCCGCCGAGCAAGAAGCGATGCACGAAGCCGTGCAGCACATGGGCCCAAAACCGGGCGCCGGCTGAACGGTGCCCGTGGCGCCCCCGGCAGCGTCACACCCGGGTGTAGGCCAGGCCCGAAGCCACACCCCCAAACAGGTCGCCTTCCACCAGCGGCACGCTGGGGAATTCGGCCTGCAAGGCCCGCTGAAACGGCCGCAAGGCCGACGAACCGCCGGTGAGGTAAATGGCGTCAAGCGACGCGTCGGTGAGGCCCGCTCGCTGCACACAGGCGCGGGCGCAGGCCACGGTGCGCGCCAGGAGCGCGCCCAGGTGCTCGCGCATGTCGGCCGTGTCCAGTGAAGCCAGCAAGTCGGGTTCCACGCACGACAAGTCCACCTGCGTGGCGCCGTCGCTTTGCGAACACCGGATCTTGGCCTGCTCCACCTCGTGCGCCACATGGTGGCCGGCGCGCTCTTTCAGCACCGTCATCAGCCGCTCGTGCAAGCGCGGGTCGGTGTAGTTCACGCGCAACCCCTGGGCCTGGCTCAGCGCGCGGGGCAGGTACAGCCACTGGATCAGGTGCCAGGTGGACAGGTCAAAAAACGTGCGGCTGGGCACTTCGCGCTGCTGCGGCCCCAGGTGGCGGTAACCCAGCAAAGGCATCACCCGTTCCAGGCTGAGCTTCTGGTCAAAGTCGGTCCCGCCAATGTGCACGCCGGTGGTGGCCAGCACATCGCTGGCGCGGTTGGCCAGCGCCATGCGCTGCGGGCCCAGGCGCACCACGGTGAAGTCCGAGGTGCCGCCGCCCAGGTCGACCACCAGCACCAGGCTCTCGCGCGTCAGGCGGCGCTCGTAGTCCAGCGCCGCCGCAATCGGCTCCAGCTGAAACGACACTTCGTCAAAACCGACCGACTGCGCCGCCTGCAGCAAGGAAGCCTGCGCGAGCGCGTCGCGCTCGGGGTCGTCGTCCACAAAATGCACCGGCCGGCCCATCACCACGCGGGTGGGCGCTTCGCCCAGCGCGTGGGCGGCGCGTTCGCGCAGCGCGTCCAGAAAGGTGGCCACGATGTCCAGAAAGCTCACCTGCTGGCCGTTCACCTCGGTTTTTTCCATCAGCAGCGGGCTGCCCAGCAAGCTCTTGAGCGAGCGCATCAGCCGGCCTTCGGTTCCGCTCAGGTACTGCGCCACCGCATCGCGACCAAAGTGGGTCAGGTGGTCTTCAGCGTTGTAAAAAACCGCCGTGGGCATCGACACCGCGTCGCCTTCCAGCGGAATCAGGTGCGCCGTGTCGTGCACATCGGCCCAGGCCATGGCCGAGTTGGACGTGCCGAAATCAATACCAAGCGTGCCGTTGAGCGAAAGCGTCATGTGGAAAATGAAGAAGCAAGAGAAAAGCCCGCAGCTTTTTCAAGCTGCGGGCTTTCTTTTTTGGTGCGGCTGGCAGGAATTGAACCCACGACCCCTTGGTTCGTAGCCAAGTACTCTATCCAACTGAGCTACAGCCGCGAAGCACGCAATTCTACACAGGAATTGGCCCAGGATGATCTGGACATGCGCTTGAGCGCTCTGCAACGTGCACACGGCACGTGGAAGGGCCTGGGTGGACAGGCAGGAATGCGCGGCGCATGAGCCCGTCGCGGCGCATCGGCGTTGCGCTGCGATCGATTGGCAGCCTGCGTCTCGACGCGGACGAAGGCGCTGTGTTGCGTGTACTCAATCGGCAACCCCCGGTCCATCTGGATGATGTCGATTGGATTGACAGCAGCAATGCAGGGCTTGGGCCGGCCCCATGCGCGCACATGACCCCCAAAGCGACACACATTCGGCACATCGAAGGGCCCGCCAGTTGGCGCAGCCGGGCGCTCACAACGCTGCTGCGCGTCGCCTCACACGGGCGCTTGCGGCAAGACGTTGACTTGGCAGCCTTGCGCCAGCGCTATGAAGCGTTCGATGCCCGGCATGCGCCGGTGGAGCCTGGCATGGTGCGCGAGGCGGTGCAGTGCAACGGCGTCGCAGCCGAGTGGGTCAGCGTGCCAGAGAGCCGGCCCGACCGCACGCTGCTTTACTTGCACGGTGGATCGTTCGCCTTTCGGTTCCCCAACACCCATGCGGCTTTTGCCGCCCGCATGTGCCGACTCTTGGGTGCCCGCGCATTGGTGCCCGACTACCGCCTGGCACCCGAGTACCCCTTTCCCGCCGCGCCAGACGACTGCCAGACCGTCTACCGCTGGCTGCTGGCCAGCGGTTGCCCACCACACAGCCTGGTGGTGATGGGCGACTCGGCCGGCGGCTGCCTGGCGCTGGTCACGCTGACCCGCGCACGCCAGGCCCACGACCCGCAACCGGCTTGCGCTGTGTTGCTGTCACCCGCCGTGGACTGCACGTTCGACAGCCACAGCATGTCCGACAACGAAGGCCGCGACCCGATGTTCCGCCTGAGTGACCTGCTGGTGCTGCGTCGCCAGTATGTGCCGTCGCCCTACCTGTACACGCATCCCGAGGTGTCACCCCTGTTCGCGGATTTCGATGGCCTGGCGCCGCTGCTGCTGCAGGTCGGCAGCAACGAAATGCTGCGCGACGAGGCCATCCGCACCACGAACAAAGCCCATGCGGCGGGGGTCGACGTCGAGCTGGAGCTCTGGCCCGACATGCCCCATGTGTTCCAGGTCGCACCCTTCATCCCAGAGTCCGGCCGAGCGCTGCACCACATTGCGGACTTTGTCGCGGCGCGCACCGGCTGGGTCCTGGCAAACATGGACGGTGCGGCAGACGCTACGGCGCAGCCTCAACCGGTCACAAGGCCGGCCGCCCCGCCCTGAGGTACACGGCCTGGCGTCAATCGACCCCACGCACAGGAATACGCCGACCACGCTCGCGATCTGTTCGCGGCATGTCGATGCGCAACACGCCGTCGCGATAGCGGGCCTGCGTGCGCTGGGCATCCACAGCATGCGGGAGGGTCAGATCGCGCCGGAAGCTGCCATAAGCACACTGCAACAGCCGGTAGCTGCCATCGCCGCTCTCCTGTTCGAAGTGCTTCTCCCCCGACACACTGAGCGTAAGCGATCAATAGACCGCACCCCTTGCACAGTTTCCTATTTCAGCCGCTGCGCCCGTTGAGACACCAGGGCAGCAAGGCCTCATAGTCCTCGACGGTCCTGGCCCGAGGAAGCGCCACCAGCAGCGAGCGCAGGTACTGGTACCCATCGACGCCGTTGACCTTGCAGGTCTCCAGCAACGAGTACAGATTGGCGCTCGCGTTGGCGCCGGCCACGGTGTCGGCAAACAACCAGTTGCGTCTTCCGATGACAAACGGACGGATCGAATTCTCACAGCCGTTGTTGTCTATGGGGTAGAGACCGTTGGTGACGAAGCGCTCCAGCTTGGCCCACTGCGAGGACAGGTAGTGCAGCGCCTTGCCCAGCAA